>NZ_JBBMFA010000089.1:0-33304 GCF_040096265.1 Ruthenibacterium intestinale | reverse complement strand
GCGCCGGCGCGCTGCTGGCGCTGGAGCACCCGGTCCAGGCGGACGTGGTCATCGGCGTGCCGGACTCCGGTCTGGACGCGGCCCTGGGTTATTCCCAGCAGAGCGGCATCCCCTACGGCATCGGCTTTTTGAAGAACAAATACATCGGCCGCACGTTTATTCAGCCCTCTCAGCAACTGCGGGAGAACACCGTGCGCATCAAGCTGAACCCCATCGCCGACACCGTGCGCGGCAAGCGTGTGGTGCTGGTGGACGACTCCATCGTCCGGGGCACCACCTCCCGGCAGATCGTGCAGCTGCTGCGGGAAGCCGGCGCCACCGAGGTGCATTTCCTGTCCTCGGCGCCCAAGTTTTTGTATCCCTGCTACTTCGGCGTGGACGTGGACAGCCGCGAAAACCTGATCGCCGCCAACCATTCCACCGAGGAGATGCGGCAGATGCTGGGCGTGGACAGCCTGGGCTTTTTGAGCGTGGACGGCGTGAAAAAGATCGCCGAGGGCTGCAAGCTGGACCTGTGCACCGGCTGCTTTACCGGCGAGTACCCGGCCGAGGTGCCCGCCTCTCCCCACAAGAGCAAATTTGAAAAGAAAATTTCCGAATCCGCCGACTGAGAGAGGAGAATCGGTATGAAAAGTTATTCCGAGAGTTATAAGGCAGCGGGCGTGGACATCACCGCCGGCTACACCGCCGTGGAACTGATGAAACAGCACGTGGCCCGCACCATGACCCCCGGCGCCATCGGCAGCCTGGGCGGCTTCGGCGGCCTGTTCGAGCTGGACGTCACCGGCATGCAGCACCCGGTGCTGGTGTCCGGCACCGACGGCGTGGGCACCAAGCTGAAAATCGCCTTTTTGATGGACAAGCACAACACCGTGGGCATCGACTGCGTGGCCATGTGCGTCAACGACATCATCACCTGCGGGGCAAAACCCCTGGTGTTCCTGGACTACATCGCCTGCGGCAAGCTGGTGCCGGAGAAAGTGGCCTCCATCGTGGAAGGCGTGGCCGAGGGCTGCGTGCAGGCCGGCGCCGCGCTGGTGGGCGGCGAGACCGCCGAGATGCCCGGCTTCTACCCGAAAAACGAGTACGACCTGGCGGGCTTCTCCGTGGGCGTGGTGGAAAAAAGCCGCATTGTGGACAACACCCAAATGCGCCCGGGCGACGCCATCATCGCGCTGCCCTCTTCGGGCGTGCACTCCAACGGCTTCTCGCTGGTGCGCAAAATTTTCAACGTGGAATACGCCGACGTGCACAACTATGTGGACGAGCTGGGCATGACCCTGGGCGAGGCTCTTCTGACCCCCACCAAGATCTACGTCAAGCCCGTGCTGGCGCTGATGGAAAAAATGCCCGTGCATGCGGTCAGTCACATCACCGGCGGCGGCTTCTACGAGAACATTCCCCGTTCTCTGGCGGCGGGCTGCGTGGCGCGCATCAAACGCAGCGACGTGCGGGTGCTGCCCGTGTTTGAATTGCTGCAGAAAACCGGCAAGATCCCCGAGCGGGATATGTTCAACACCTTCAACATGGGCGTTGGCATGACCCTGGTGGTGCCCGCCGACAAGGCGGACGAGGCCTTGCGCGTGCTGGCCGAAAACGGTCAGGACGCCTACTTCCTGGGCGAGATCGCCCAAGGGGAAGAGAAAGGCGTGGAGCTGGTATGAGAGTGGCGGTGCTTGTCTCCGGCGGGGGAACCAACCTGCAGGCGCTGATCGACGCCAAAGCCGCGGGCAAACTGCCCAACGCCCAGCTGGCGCTGGTGGTGGCCTCGAAGCCGGGGGTGTACGCCCTGGAGCGGGCGGCCAAAGCGGGTATCGAGACCGCGGTGGTGCGCCGCAAAGACTACGCCAGCGCGGACGCGTTCAACGACGCCATGCTGCAGACCCTGCAAAGCCACGGCATCGAGGCAGTGGTCCTGGCGGGCTATCTGTCCATGGTGGGGCAGAACGTGGTGCGCGCCTATCCGGACCGCATTTTGAACATCCACCCCAGCCTGATCCCCTCCTTCTGCGGGGCCGGGTACTACGGACTGCGGGTGCACCAGGCGGCGCTGAAAAAAGGCGTGAAGGTCACAGGCGCCACGGTGCACCTGGTGAACGAAGCGTACGACGACGGACGCATTGTGCTGCAAAAGGCCGTGTATGTGGAAGAGGGGGACACCCCCGAGACCCTGCAGCGGCGGGTGATGGAACAGGCCGAGTGGGAGATTCTGCCCCGGGCTTTGGACCTTTTGACCAGCGGCCGGCTGTAAAGCGGCGCGAAAGGAGCTTTTTATGGATCATTTAAGTCTGGCGGCAGAGCTCGCCATCAACGCCTATCCCGGCCGGGGCATTGTCATCGGCCGTTCTGAGGACGGCAAAAGCGCCGTCATCGCCTATTTCATCATGGGCCGGTCGGCCAACAGCCGTAACCGTGTGTTCACGGCCAAGGACGGCGGCATCATCACCGAAGCCGCGGACCCCGCCAAGCTGGAGGACCCCAGCCTGATCATCTACGCGCCGGTGCGGGTGCTGGGCCACAAGACCATCGTCACCAACGGCGACCAGACCGACACCGTGTACGACGCGCTGAAAAAGGGCAAAAGCTTTGCCAAGGCCCTGCGCAAGCGCACCTTTGAGCCGGACAGCCCCAACTTCACCCCCCGCATCTCGGGTCTGGTGAAGGTGAAAGAGGGCGAGATGAGCTACAAGCTGTCCATTTTGAAATCCGACGGCGGCAACGAAGCCTCGGTGGAGCGCTTTTTCTTCGAGTATCCCCAGCCCGTGGCCGGGGAGGGCCGGTTCATCCACACCTACCGGTGTGACGGCAACCCCATCCCCAGCTTTTCCGGCGAGCCCGAGCGGGTGCGCATCGCGGGCAGCATCGACACCTTCACCAACATGGTGTGGAACAGCCTGAACGAGGCCAACAAGGTGTCTCTGTTCGTGCGCTTCATCGATTTGAAAACCGGCGAGGCCGAAGACCGCATCGTCAACAAATACCAGAAGACCGAGGGCTGACCCGGCCTTTCAAGGAGGCTTTTTCATGAGAGAACTGGAACTGAAATACGGCTGCAACCCCAACCAGAAGCCCGCCCGCATCTTCATGCAGGAAGGCGAGCTGCCGGTGGAGGTGCTCAACGGCCGCCCGGGCTACATCAACTTTCTGGACGCGCTGAACTCCTGGCAGCTGGTGAAAGAGCTGAAGGAGGCCACGGGCCTGCCCGCGGCGGCGTCCTTCAAGCATGTGTCTCCGGCGGGCGCCGCCCTGGGCCTGCCCCTGACCGACGCCATGAAGAAAATGTACTTTGTGGAGGGCATGGAGCTTTCGCCTCTGGCCTGCGCCTATGCCCGCGCCCGCGGCGCGGACCGCATGTCCTCCTTCGGTGACTGGATCGCTTTGTCCGACGTGTGCGACGAAAGCACCGCCCGGGTCATCCAGCACGAAGTGACCGACGGCGTCATCGCCCCGGGCTACACCGACGAGGCCCTGGCCATTCTGAAGGCAAAGCGCAAGGGCGGCTACAACGTGGTGAAGATCGACCCCGCCTATGTGCCGGCCCCCGTGGAGCACAAGGACGTGTTCGGCATCACCTTTGAGCAGGGCCGCAACGAGGCCAAGTTCGGCCCCGAGACCTTCTCCAACATCGTCACCCAGAACAAAACCCTGACCGAGGCCCAGAAACGGGATTTGATTTTGTGCCTCATCACGTTGAAATACACCCAGTCCAACTCGGTCTGCTACGCCGAGGGCGGCCAGATCATCGGCGTGGGCGCGGGCCAGCAGAGCCGCATCCACTGCACCCGCCTGGCGGGCAACAAGGCCGACATCTGGCATCTGCGCCAGCACCCGAAGGTGCTGGGCCTGCCCTTCCGCAAGGACGTGTCCCGCCCCAACCGGGACAACGCCATCGACGTGTACATCTCCGACGAGTGGGAGGACGTGCTGGGCGACGACGTGTGGGCCGATACCTTCACCATGCGTCCCGAACCCCTGACCGCCGAAGAGAAAAAAGCGTGGCTGGCCCAGTTCCATGACGTGTGCCTGGGCTCCGACGCCTTCTTCCCCTTCGGGGACAACATCGAGCGGGCCCGCCGTTCGGGCGTCAGCGCCATTGTGGAGCCGGGCGGCTCCATCCGGGACGATCAGGTGATCGCCACCTGCGACAAGTACGGCATCGTCATGGCCTTCAACGGCCTGCGGCTGTTCCATCATTGATATGATCCGCTTGATGACCAAAGCCCGGTGGGCCGAGCTTCTCTGCGCCGGGGCGTTCCTGGCTGCCTGCGGGTGGGCGGGGGCGTCCCTGACCGGGGCGGCGCTGTTTGCCGTGCTGGCGGTGCTGGGCATCTGGCTTCCGGGCCGGGCGCTGGCCCGGGTCCTGGGGGCGGAACAGGCGGGCCTGCCGGCCACTGCCGGAACCGTGTTCGGGCTGGGGCTGTGGGCCGTTGTCACAGCGCTGGCCTCGGCCACGGGGCTGCACGCGCTGGTGTGGGTGCTGCCTGTGGCGGGGCTCGCCAGCCTCTTCGCAGTGCGGGGGACCATCCCGGCCCCCGACAACGCCCGCGCGCTGGTGCGGGCGGCGTTCTGGCTTGCCTGCATCGCCGTGTGCGTGCTGCCCAATGCCCACGCCGTGGCCGCGGGCGCCGTGGAGCCCAACCACGACTTTTTCTGGAACCTGGGCAACGCCCAAAGCTTTCTGCAGGGGCTGCCGCCCCAGGACCTGCGTTTTTCCGGGTACACCATCACCTATCACTGGCTGTCCGAGCTGCTGGCCGCGGGCTTTGCCATGGGCGGTGTTCCCCTGTGGGATGCGCTGGCCTTTTACCTGCCGGTGTTCTGTCTGTGGCTGCTGGCGGCCGTGCTGGCCGAGTGCGGGGCCCTGTGGTTTGAAAGCCGGAAAAAAACCGCTGTGTTTTTTGTGCTCACCTTCCTGTGCGGCGGCGCGGGGCTGTGGAAGATCTTCTCCTACGGCCGGTGCCCCTTCTGGAACCTGAGCGTGTATCATCTCATCAGCAACGTGAACGGCATGGGGCTGACGACCCTGCTGCTGGCGGGCTTCGCCGCCGGTGTGTGGGCGCTGTGGAACGCCCCGAAGCCCTGGCTGTGGGCCTTCACCGGGGCGGCCTTCGTCCTGTTGTGCTTTGCCAAGGGCCCGGTGGCGGGTGTGGCGGCGCTGGCTTTTGCGCTGGCGGCGCTGGTGCGCCTTGCCTTTGCCCGCACAAAGCAAAACGGTGCCGTGCTGGCCTTTGCGGCGCTGCTGCTGGCCGGGTTCGCGGTGCTGTTTCGGGTGTTTTTCTCCGCGGGTGCTTCCAGCAAGATCGGGTTTTCTCTGTTCGGCACCCTGGAAAAATCGTATTTTACCAATTTTGTGGCGCTGCTGCGGGCCAAAAGCCCCCTGCTGGCCGCGGTGTGCGCGCCGCTGTTCATGCTGGCCCAGACCGTGTGCTTCGCCCCGGCCTCCACGCCGCTGTTTCTGGCGGGGGCCGTGGGGGACGTGCCCCGTCTGCCCAAGCTGGGCGGGCCGCGCCTGTTTTTCACCGCCTGCGCCGCGGGCGGCTTTGCGGCCTTTTTCCTGTTTGACCACGAATCCATGAGCCAGATGTACTTCGCCTTCATCGGGCTGTTTTTCGCCAATGTGCTGGCCGTGCAGAATCTGGACGGATTTCTGGCCTTCTGCGCCCGCCGCAAAAAGGCGCTGGCCGCGGTGTGCAAAGGGTGCGCCGCATGTCTGGTGCTGGTGGGCCTTGCGGGCGGTGTGTTCACCGGCGTGCAGATGGTCGGGGACGGCCTGACCACCCCCACGGGCGACGCCGCGCTGGCCGGTGAAAAGGACCTGGCCCTGACCGCCGCCGAGGAAGAGGCGCTTGCATGGGCGGGCGAACACCTGCCCGAGGGCATTCTGCTGGCCACCAACCGCAGCCATACGGGCGTGGCCAAAGAGGGGCTTTCCAACGTGTACTCCGGCATTTCCGGCCGGCCCTTCTATATGGAGAGCTTCAAGTACGCCGTGTCCAACCTGGGCGTGGACAAGGCGGAAGTGGACAGGCGGGTAAGCGAGATGAAAACCCTGTTCGGCCCCGACGAGACCGCCGATGGGGCCGCCGCGCTGTGCCGCGAGATCGGCGTGGGCGCGGTGATCTACTGCAAAACGGCGGCGGAAAAAGGCTGGGACATCACCGAGCAGACCCAGCCCTCGCTGTTCGCCCAAAGCGCGGTGGACGGCTTTGAAACAGTCTATGAAAACGACGATGTGACCATTTTTGTGTTGCAATAAACGGAGGGAGTTTGTATGAAGATCCTTGTGGTGGGCGGCGGTGGCCGCGAGCACGCCATCATCCGCAAACTGAAGCAGAGCGCGGGCGTGACCGAAATTTTGTGCGCGCCGGGCAACGGCGGCATCGCCGCGGACGCGGTGTGCGTGCCCGTGGCAGCCACGGACGTGGAGAACATGGTGGAGCTGGCCTGTGCCCGGCACGTGGACTACGTGGTGGTCGCCCCGGACGATCCTCTGGCGCTGGGCATGGTGGATGCCCTGGCCGAAAAAGGCATTCCCGCCTTCGGGCCCGACAAGGCCGCGGCCCGCATCGAGGCCAGCAAGGTCTTCTCCAAAAACCTGATGAAAAAATACGGCATTCCCACCGCCGAATACGAGACCTTTACAAACGCGGACGAGGCCATGGCCTACATCCGCGCACGGGGCAAATACCCCGTGGTGGTCAAGGCCGACGGCCTGGCCCTGGGCAAGGGCGTTCTGATCTGCGAGGATGAGGCCGCCGCCGAAAGCGCCGTCAAAGGCATGCTGGAAGAGGGCATGTTCGGCGCCTCCGGCCGCCGTGTGGTGGTGGAGGAGTTCCTCACCGGGCCCGAGGTGTCGGTGCTCAGCTTTACCGACGGCAAAACCGTGGTGCCCATGGTGTCCAGCATGGACCACAAGCGGGCGCTGGACGGGGACAAGGGCCTGAACACCGGCGGCATGGGCACCGTGGCCCCCAACCCCTGCTATACCAACGAAATTGCCGGCGTGTGCATGGAGACCATCTTCAAACCCACCGTGGCCGCCATGGCCGCCGAGGGCTGCCCCTTCAAGGGCTGTCTGTACTTCGGGCTGATGCTCACCCCGGACGGCCCCAAGGTCATCGAGTACAACTGCCGCTTCGGCGACCCGGAGACCCAGGTGGTGCTGCCCCTTCTGGAAAGCGATCTGCTGGCCATTATGCGGGCCACCACCGACGGCACTCTGGACAAAGTGGAAGTCAAGTTCAGCCACAAGTCCGCCGCCTGCGTGGTGCTGGCTTCGGGCGGATATCCTCAGCATTATGAAAAAGGCAAAGTCATCACCGGCCTTGTAAACGGGCAGCTGCCCGGCGGCGAAGCCGTGGTGTACCACGCGGGCACCGCCCTTAAGGACGGGCAGCTGGTCACCGCCGGCGGCCGTGTTCTGGGCGTCACCGCCACGGCCGACACCCTGAAACAGGCGCTGGAAAAAGCCTATGCCGCGTCGGAACAAATTCATTTCGACGGGCTGCACAAACGAACGGACATCGGCGCGCGCGCCCTGGCCGCATTGTAAGGAGGCAACCATGGTTTATCGTATTTACGTTGAAAAACGCCCCGAATATGCCGTTGAGGCAAAGGGCATCCTGCACGAGATCCGCCATCTTTTGCGCATCAAAAGCGTCACCGGGCTTCGGCTGCTGAACCGGTACGACGTGGAGGGCATCGGGGAAGAGCTGTTCCGAAAATGCATCGGCACCGTGTTCTCCGAGCCGCAGCTGGACGATGTGTACACCGCCATCCCCGACGGGGCCGACGTGGTGTTCGCCACCGAGTACCTGCCCGGTCAGTTTGACCAGCGGGCCGCCAGCGCCGCCGAGTGCATTCAGCTCATCAGCCAGGGCGAGCGGCCGGACGTGGCCACCGCCCGGGTGTTCCTGTTGACCGGCCATCCCACCGACGCCGAGCTGGCCGAGATCCAGAAATACGTGGTCAACCCCGTGGAGGCGCGCCTGGCAAGCCTTGCGGAAAAAGAGACGTTGAAAGCCAGCTACGCCATCCCCACCACCGTGGAGACGCTGACCGGCTTTACAAAGCTGACCGCCGAGGGCCTCAGGGACTTTGTGGACCATTACGGCCTGGCCATGGACGCGGACGACGCGGCCTTCTGCCAGCAGTATTTCATCTCCGAGCACCGGGACCCCACCATCACCGAGATCCGCATGATCGACACCTACTGGTCCGACCACTGCCGTCACACCACCTTCGGCACCATTCTGGACAAGGTGGACATTGATGACGCGCGGGTGCGCAAAGCCTTTGACCGGTACCAGAACATGCGCAAAGAGGTGTACGGGGCGCGCAACAAACCCATGTGCCTGATGGATCTGGGCACCATGGGCGGCAAGTACCTGAAAAAGACCGGCGTTTTGAAAAATCTGGACGAGTCCGACGAGATCAACGCCTGCAGCGTGCGCATCACCGTGGACAACAACGGCAAGGACGAGCCCTGGCTGCTTCTGTTTAAAAACGAGACCCACAATCATCCCACCGAGATCGAGCCCTTCGGCGGCGCGGCCACCTGCATCGGCGGCGCCATCCGCGACCCGCTGGCCAACCGCGGCTATGTGTATCAGGCCATGCGCGTCACCGGCGCGGGCGATCCGCTGGTGCCCGTGCAGGACACCATGAAGGGCAAACTGCCCCAGCGCAAGCTGGTCACCACGGCCGCGGCGGGCTATTCCAGCTACGGCAACCAGATCGGCCTGGCCACGGGCATGGTGGATGAATTGTATCATCCGGGCTACATCGCCAAGCGCATGGAGATCGGCGCCGTGGTGGGCGCCGTGCCCGAGGAGAACGTGCGCCGTGAGGAGCCCGTTCCCGGCGACGTGGTCATCCTGCTGGGCGGCCGCACCGGCCGCGACGGCTGCGGCGGCGCCACCGGTTCCTCCAAGGCCCACAAGCTGGAGAGCCTGGAGACCTGCGGAGCCGAGGTGCAGAAGGGCAACGCCCCGGTGGAGCGCAAACTGCAGCGCCTGTTCCGCACCAAAGAGGCCACGCTGATGATCAAGCGCTGCAACGACTTCGGCGCGGGCGGCGTGTCCGTGGCCATCGGCGAGCTGGCCGACGGCCTGTCCATCGATCTGAACGCCGTGCCCCGCAAGTACGACGGTCTGGACGGCACCGAGCTGGCCATCTCCGAAAGCCAGGAGCGCATGGCCGTGGTGGTAGCCAAAGAGGACGCAGACAAGTTCATCGCCGCCGCCAACAAAGAGAATCTGGAGGCCACCGTGGTGGCCACCGTCACCGAAGAGCCCCGTCTGGTCATGCGCTGGAACGGCAACGTGATCTGCGACATCGCCCGGCCGTTCCTGAACTCCAACGGCGCGGAAAAACATACCAGCGTATCGGTGCCCAAAGCGCAGGACGCAGCCCGTCACGTGGAGGAGAAACCGCTGGCCCAGATGCTCACCGATTTGATGGGCGATCTGAACGTGTGCAGCAAAAAGGGTCTGTCCGAGCGGTTTGACTCCACCATCGGCGCGGGCACGGTGGTCATGCCCTTCGGCGGCAAGACCCAGCTGACCCCGGTGCAGGCCATGGCGGCCAAGCTGCCGGTTCTGCACGGCGAGACCAAGACCTGCTCCGGCATGGCCTGGGGCTACAACCCCTTCATTGCGGAAAAAGACCAGTACGCCGGGGCCTATCTGGCCGTGGTGGAAAGCGTTTCCAAGCTGGTGGCGGCGGGCTTCTCGGCCGAGAAAGCCTACCTGACCTTCCAGGAGTACTTCCAGCGCTTGGGCGCGGACCCCGCCCGCTGGGGCCAGCCCATGGCCAGCCTGCTGGGCGCGCTGGACGCACAGGTGGATCTGGGCGTGGCGGCCATCGGCGGCAAGGACTCCATGTCCGGCACCTTTGAAAACATCGACGTGCCGCCCACGCTGGTCAGCTTTGCGGTGGCCGCGGGCAACACGGACAACGTGATCAGCCCCGAGTTCAAACTGCCCGGCTCCAAAGTGGTGCTGGTGCGTCCTTCCCGCGGCGAAGGCCTTGTGCCCAACGCCGAAAGCCTGAAGCGGGTGTTCCGCCAGGTGGAGACGCTCATCGCCCAGAAGAAAGTGCTGGCGGCCTACACGCCGGGCTTCGGCGGCATTGCCGAGGCGCTGTGCAAAATGAGCCTGGGCAACCGGCTGGGCTTCAAAGCGGCCCCGTCCGTGACCAAAGAGCTGCTGTTCGGCTACGAGTACGGCAGCTTTGTGCTGGAGCTGGCCGAGGATCTGGACATCGGCGAGACGCTGGGCGAGACCACCCTGGCCTATGCCTTTGAGGCCTGCGGCGAGCGGGTGGAGCTGGACGGCGTGCAGACCGTGTACGAGGAAAAACTGGAGCCGGTGCTGCCCTACCACACCACCGCCGAGGCCGACGCGGCCCGGCCCGTGGAAGCGCTGAACTTTGAGGCGGTCACCCGTGTGTCGCCCCGGGTGGGCTGTGCCAAGCCCCGGGTGTTCATCCCCGTGTTCCCGGGCACCAACTGCGAGTATGACTCCGCCCGCGCCATGGAGCGCGCCGGTGCCGAGCCGGAGATCTTCGTCATCAACAACCTGACTCCCGCGGCCGTGGCCGAAAGCGTGGAAGAGGCCCGCCGCATCATTGAGCGCAGCCAGATGATCTTCCTGCCGGGCGGCTTCTCCGGCGGCGACGAGCCCGAGGGCAGCGCCAAGTTCATCACGGCGTTCTTCCGCAACCCGGCCCTCACCGAAGCGGTGCACCAGCTGCTGGATCAGCGGGACGGCCTGATGCTGGGCATCTGCAACGGCTTCCAGGCGCTGATCAAGCTGGGCCTGGTTCCCTTCGGCCACATTGTCGAGACCGATCAAACCTGCCCCACCCTGACCTTCAACACCATCGGCCGCCACCAGAGCATGCTGGTGCGCACCCGGGTGGCGTCCAACGCCAGCCCGTGGCTGTCCCGCTGCAAGGTGGGCGACGTGCACACCGTGGCCATCAGCCATGGCGAGGGCCGGTTCGTGGCCAACGACGAAACCCTGCACACGCTGATCAAAAACGGTCAGGTGGCCACCCAGTACGTGGATCTGGCCGGCGCGCCCACCATGGACGTGCGCTTCAACCCCAACGGCAGCTATCTGGCCATTGAGGGCATCACCAGCCCGGACGGCCGCATCTTCGGCAAGATGGGCCACTCCGAGCGCTCGGGCGACAACCTGTACAAGAACGTGGACGGCAACAAGCTGCAGCAGATCTTCGAGGGCGGCGTGGACTACTTCAAGATCTGAGCATCACCGATTTAAAGGAAGGTTTTTTATGTCACAACACGACCGTTACATCTCTCCCTTCGAGACGCGCTACGCCTCGAAGGAAATGCAGTATATCTTTTCCGAGGACAACAAGTTCCGCACCTGGCGCCGGCTGTGGATCGCCCTGGCCAAAGCCGAAAAAGAGCAGGGCCTTCCCATCACCGACGAGCAGATCGCCGAGCTGGAAGCCCACAAGGACGACATCAACTACGAAGTGGCCATCGCCCGGGAAAAGGAGTGCCGCCACGACGTGATGAGCCACGTCTACGCCTACGGGGTCCAGTGCCCCGGCGCCAAGGGCATCATTCACCTGGGCGCCACCAGCTGCTATGTGGGCGACAACACCGACGTGCTCGTCATGCGCGAAGCCATGGAGCTGGTGGAGAAAAAGCTGCTGGGCGTCATGGGCCTGCTGGCGGAGTTTGCCCGCAAGTACAAGGGCATGCCCGCCCTGGCCTACACTCATCTGCAGCCCGCCCAGCTGACCACCGTGGGCAAGCGCGCCACCCTGTGGCTGAACGAGTTCTACATGGACCTGTGCGAACTGGAGCACCGCATGGACAGCCTGGCCCTGCTGGGCTCCAAGGGCACCACCGGCACTCAGGCCAGCTTTGTGGAGCTGTTCGACGGGGACGCCGCCAAGATCAAGGCCGTGGAGGCGTCCATCGCCAAAGAGATGGGCTTTGACAAGGTGGTGCCCGTGTCCGGCCAGACCTACTCCCGCAAGGTGGACTACAACGTGCTCAGCTGCCTGTCCGGCATTGCCCAAAGCGCCATGAAGTTCGGCAACGACATGCGTCTGCTGGCCAACTTCAAGGAGATGGAGGAGCCCTTCGAGAAACAGCAGATCGGCTCTTCCGCCATGCCCTACAAGCGCAACCCCATGCGGTGCGAGCGCATCTGCAGCCTGGCCCGCTACGTGATGGCGGACGTCATCAACCCCGCCTTTACCGCCGGCACCCAGTGGTTCGAGCGCACCCTGGACGACTCCGCCAACAAGCGCGTGGCCGTGGCCGAAGCGTTCCTGGCCACCGACGCCATTCTGAACATTCTGCTCAACGTGTGCGACGGCCTGGTGGTGTACCCCAAGGTCATCCGCAGCCGCATCATGGCCGAGCTGCCCTTCATGGCCAGCGAGAACATCATGATGAGCGCCGTGAAAAAGGGCGGCGACCGGCAGGAACTGCACGAGAAGATCCGCGTTTACGCCCAGCAGGCCGCCCGTGTGGTCAAGGAAGAGGGCGGCAAAAACGACCTGATCGAGCGCATCTGCGCCGACCCGTCCTTCGGTCTCGACTACGACGAGGTGGAAGCCATTCTGAAGCCCGAGGACTTCACCGGCCGCGCCGAGCAGCAGGTGGAGGAGTTCCTGGCCGAGGTCATTGACCCGCTGCTGGCAAAACACGCCGACGCGCTGGGGATTCGGGCGGAACTCTCTGTATAATCAAAGTGAAAAACAACGATTTGTAAAAATGTTGAAAGGGTGAAGCGGTCTGCTTCGCCCTTTCGACGTTCCAGGGTGCTTTTTTATTTTGGGGCGCACAGGCGTGCCGCCCGGGCGGAAAAAGCCCCCTTGACAAACCGGAGAAAGTTTGTATAATAACAACTATACGAAAAAGACCGCGACGGAAAGAGTACGTCCTGAGAAGCTTCCAAAGAGAGCCCCGGCTGGTGAAAAGGGGCGAAGGGGACAGGGCCGAACATGGTTCCTGAGTCGCGCGGGCGAGCGCATGGCGTAAGTCCGCGACGGGTGCACCCGTTATCGTGCCGCGCTGTAAGTCTGTCTCATTCGCAGACCGCAGCGGATGAGGCCGCGCGCTGCAAAGCGGCGGTGAAACAAGGTGGTACCGCGATATTTGTCGCCCTTGGAACAGTGTGTTCCGAGGGCGTTTTTTATTGCCCGGGAAAAAGGAAAGGTGAATGGCTTTGATCGAAATTCAACATCTGACGAAAGTGTTCGGCACCGGCGCCGACCGCGTCACCGCACTGGAGGACGTGAGCCTGCGTGTGGAAGACGGGGACATCTTCGGCATCATCGGCATGTCCGGCGCGGGCAAATCCACGCTGCTGCGCTGTTTGTCCATGCTGGAAAAACCCACCAGCGGCCAAATCGTGCTGGACGGCAGCGACCTGGCGGCGATGAACGGCGCCCAGCTGCGGGCCGAGCGCCGCAAAATGGGCGTGGTGTTTCAGGGCTACAATTTGCTGATGCAGAAAACCGTGGCCGAGAACGTGGCCTTTCCGCTGAAGCTGGAAAAAGGCTTCGACAAAGCGGCCGTCGCCGCCCGGGTGGACGAGCTGCTGGAACTGGTGGGCCTGGCCGACAAGGCGGGCGCTTATCCGGCCCAGCTGTCCGGCGGGCAGAAGCAGCGGGTGGCCATCGCCCGGGCTCTGGCCACAAAGCCCGAGATTTTATTGTGCGACGAACCCACCAGCGCGCTGGACCCTCTGACCACCAAGGCCATGCTGGCGCTGCTGGCGGACATCAACCGCAAGCTGGGCGTCACCATCCTCATCATCACCCACGAACTCAGCGTGGTCCGGCGCATCTGCGGCCGGGTGGCGGTCATCGGCGACGGCCGTGTGGCCGAGACGGGAACGGTGTCTCAGGTGTTTGAAAATCCCCGCAGCGAAGTGACACGGCTGCTGCTCAGTGAAAAGGAGGCGTGAGAAAATGGGTGCATTTTTTGCAGAGTATGGTTCCATTTTGTGGGCCGGCACGCTGGAAACGCTTTATATGACGCTGGTGTCGGCCTTTTTCGCCTATGTGCTGGGCCTGCCCATGGGCGTGGTGCTCACCATCACCAAACCCGGCAGCATCGCGCCCGCGCCGCGGTTCAACGCGGTGTTCGGCTGGGTGGTCAACATCCTGCGCAGCCTGCCCTTCATCATTTTGATGTTCTTTATCATTCCCTTCACCCGGGCGCTGGTGGGCACATCCATCGGGGCCACGGCGGCGCTGGTGCCCCTGACGCTGTCGGCCGCGCCCTTTATCGCCCGCATGGTGGAGCAAAGCCTGGAAGAGATCGACCACGGCGTGCTGGAGGCCGCCCAGTGCATGGGCGCCACCAAATGGCAGATCGTCACCCGGGTGCTGCTGGTGGAAAGCGTGCCCAGCCTGCTGCGGGGCCTGTCCATCAGCCTCATCACCATTCTGGGCTACACGGCCATCACCGGCAGCGTGGGCGCCGGGGGCCTGGGCAACATCGCATTCCGGTACGGCTATCAGCGCTATCAGACCACGGTCATGTACGCCACGGTGGTGCTGCTGATTTTGCTGGTGTGCATCATTCAGATTTTGTTTGACCGGCTGGCCCGCCGGGCGGACAAGCGCAACCGATAAGATCACGCCTTCGGGCGTTTTCGAACAAAGAAAGAGGAGAGGAAACGTATGAAAAAAGTGTTTGCTTTGGCGCTGGCTCTGGTGCTGGCGCTGAGCCTGGCCGCTTGCGGCGCGGGCGAAAAAGTTCAGATCGGCATTCCGGCCGACGCCACCAACGGCGCCCGTGCCCTGCTGCTTTTGCAGGACCAGGGCCTCATCACCCTGAAAGAGGGCGTGGGCCTGGAAGCCACCGAAAAGGACATTGCCGAAAACCCCTACAACATTGAGATCGTGCCCATGGAGGCGGCCAACCTGCCCGCCAGCCTGCCGGATCTGAACCTGGCCGTCATCAACGGCAACTATGCTTCGGGCGCAGGCATCGCGGACAAGGTGCTGCTCACCGAGGACGCCGAGAGCGTGGCCGCCCAGACCTACGGCAACGTGATCTGTGTGAAAGAGGGCAACGAGAACGACCCCGCCGTGCAGGCACTGGTGGCGGTTCTCATGAGCCAGGACGTGCAGGACTGGATCAGCGCCAACTACAGCGGCGTGGTCATGCCCATGGGCGCGCAGGATCTGGAGATCCCGGCCATCAGCGAGCCCGTGACCCTGACGGTGGGCGCTTCGCCCAGCCCCCACGCGGAGATTCTGGAGTACGCCAAACCCATTCTGGCCGAGCACAACGTGGAGCTGGACATCGTGGAGTTTGACGACTATGTGATGCCCAACACCGGCGTGGAGGACGGCAGCCTGGATACCAACTACTTCCAGCATCAGCCGTATCTGGACGACTTCAACGCCGAGCAGGGCACGCACCTGGTCAGCGTGGCCACCGTGCACTACGAGCCCATGGGTCTGTACCCGGGCAAGAGCGCCAGCGTGGACGAGATCAAGCAGGGCTGAGTTCTGATTGCAAAAGCACCGCGCGTTTCGCAACGCGCGGTGCTTTTTTTGCCCGGGCAGCTTGACAGCGCCCGGCATTTCTGGTATGCTGGCACCTGTCGTCGGAGGACTTGTCAACGTAAGGACAGAGCCGGATAAGAGGGCGGGCGCGCGGGTTGCCGGAGGCTGCTTTCACGTATGAAAGGGCCGGATAAGAAACACGTTTCGCTCGTTTCTTATCCGGCCCTTTTTGTGTGAGGAGAATGGTATGGATTTGTTGAAAGATTCGGTTCGTCCCCTGTATTTCCGGTATCTTGCCGCAGCGTTCGGCAGCGCTTTGATCACATCGGTGTATTCCGTTGTGGACATGGCCGTGGTGGGGCAGGCTGTGGGCCCGCAGGGCACGGCGGCCCTGGCGGTGGTGGCCCCGGTGTGGAATGCGGTTTACAGCCTGGGCCTGCTGATGGGCATCGGCGGCTCGGTGCTTTTGAGCAATGCCCGGGGGCGAAACAGCGGGAACGCCAACGAATACTTCACGGCGGCCCTGGCGGGCGCATGTGTCCTGGCCGGGGCGGCGTGGCTGCTGCTGTGGCTGTGGGAAGAACCGATTCTGGTGTTTTTCGGTGCGGACGCGCAGCTGCTGGAGCTGGCGCAGCGCTATCTGGAACCGGTGAAAATCGTGGTTCCGGTGTTCGTTCTGAACCAGATGCTGGCCGCGTTTCTGCGCAACGACGGAAATCCGGTTTTGGCCACGGCGGGCGTGCTGGCCGGCGGCGCGCTGAACATCGTGGGGGACTGTGCGTTTGTATTCGGCCTCGGAATGGGCGTGTACGGGGCAGGGCTTGCCACCGCCATGGGCGGCTGTGTGACCCTGGCCGTGCTGCTGACGCATTTTGTTTCGCGCCGGAACACGCTGGCTCTGTGCCGCACCGCCGCGCCGGCCGCCCGCCTGCGGGCGATCGCCGTAACGGGCTTTTCCACGTTCTTTTCCGACGCGGCCATGGGCATCCTCACCGTGCTGTTCAACCGCCAGATCATGCGCTACCTGGGACCCGATGCCCTGGCGGTCTATGGGCCGCTCATCAATGTCAGCACCTTTGTCCAGTGCTGCGGCTACAGCGTGGGGCAGGCGGCGCAGCCCATTTTGTCGGTGAATTTCGGGGCGGGCAACGTGCGGCGCATCCGGCGGACGCTGGCCTGCGCCCTGTGGGCCACCGCGGCCTTCGCCCTGTTCTGGACCGCCCTCAGCCTGGCATGGCCGCAGGGCTACATCTATTTGTTTATGGAACCGACGCCGGCCATTCTGGAGATGGCGCCGGGCATCATCCGGCGCTACAGCCTCTCGTTTTTGCTGCTGGGGCTGAATCTGTTCGCCACCTATTATTTTCAGGCGCTGATGAAGCCCGCCGCGGCGATGGCGGTGTCGGTGGCCCGGGGCTTTGCGGTCAGCGGTGCGCTCATCCTGCTGCTGCCGGTTCTGGCCGGCCCCGATGCCATGTGGTTCGCCATGCCTCTCACCGAGCTGGCGGTGGCCGCAGGGGCGGTGTGGGGCATGGTCCGCCTGACCCGGTCCCTGTCCGTCAGTTCAGCTCCTTGCCAAAGAAGGACACCGCGCCCCTGACTTTTTCCATCAGGCCGTCAAACTGGTCCGGCGTCAGGCTCTGGGCGCCGTCGCTCTTGGCGTGGGGCGGGTCGTTGTGCACTTCCACCATCAGGCCGTCGGCGCCCGCCGCCACCGCGGCCATGGCCAGGGGCTCCACCATCCAGGCGATGCCCGCCGCGTGGCTGGGGTCCACCACCACGGGCAGATGGCTTTTGGCCTTCAGCATGGGAATGGCGCTGATGTCCAGCGTGTTGCGCATGCTGGTCTCAAAGGTGCGGATGCCGCGCTCGCACAGCACCACGTTTTCGTTGCCGCCCGCCATGATGTACTCGGCGCTCATGAGAAATTCCTCCAGTGTGTTGGAAAGGCCGCGCTTCAGCAGAATGGGCGTTTTCAGCTTTCCCAGCTCCTTCAGAAGCTCAAAGTTCTGCATGTTGCGCGCGCCCACCTGGATCATGTCCACGTCTTCAAACAGGCCGATGTGCTCGGTGTTCATGATCTCGGTGACAATGGGCAGGCCCGTGGCCTGGCGGGCTTTGCGCAGCAGCGTCAGCCCTTCGGCGCGCATGCCCTGGAAGGAGTAGGGGGAAGTGCGGGGTTTGAACGCGCCGCCCCGCACAAGGCCCGCGCCGCTGGCCTTCACGCGCCGGGCCACTTCGGTGATCTGCTCGGCGCTCTCCACGCTGCAGGGGCCGGCCATCACCGTAAAGTGCCCGCCGCCGATCTTGTGGCCGCCCACGTCCACCACCGTGTCGGCGGGGTGAAATTTTCGGTTGGCTTTTTTGTAAGGCTCCGATACCCGCTTCACATCTTCCACGATGTCGTTGGCGCGCACCAGGTCGATGTCCACGCTGGACGTGTCGCCGATCAGGCCGATGAGGTGGGTGTGTTCGCCTTCGGAATTGTGGATTTTCAGCCCGCTGGCCTCAAAGCGGGCGCAAAGCGCTTTCACCTTTTCGGGAGATGCGTTCGGCTTGAAAATAACGATCATAACAAGATACCCTCTTTCCTGAAAAATCAACGAAAAAGAGCCGGCAGCGCACCCCGCTGCCGGCTCTTTTCAACTGCAGATTGAACTCAAGCAGTTTCCAAAACGCCACGACAAACAGGGCCATTCCCCCAATAATAGGAATAGCCGTAAAAGCGATATGCAAACAAACTGTTCGTGCTGCGCATGAAAACCGCACCTTTCCTGATTTGGTTAGAGTATACGCGCCAAAACGCGCAGTGTCAAGCATTTTTCTCAAAACGCTCGATCACTGCGCGCACACGGCGTTCCCCGGGCCGCGCGCCGCTTTGCGTACGGCGGGGCGGGCTGGCTGCCGAAGCCACTTTGAAGACATCTTCAGCATACCATGAGATTGCGAATTTTTTTTGTAGAAATTTTGTAAAAAATGTGAGGTCCTTTTTTGTGGAAGTGCGACAATGAAAAATCATACAATTTGTCCTAAAATCTATAAATATATCTGATGACCTGAAAAGCAAGCGCTTTCAATTTCACAAAAAGCGCGGAAGAAGGGCCAAGAATCGCAAGGTTTTGCACAAAAAAACTGCTGTACAAGCGGCAAAGCTGTGCTATAATACTGTTGTCAGGAAAAAACACGCCGGGAAACGGCGTGAAATCATCATACAAATGCAAGGAGAGGACTCGAATGAAACAGTTTATGGACGACAATTTCCTTCTGGAGACCGAAACCGCCCGCCGGCTGTACCACGAGCATGCGGAAAAAATGCCCATCATCGACTATCACTGCCACATCAACCCGCAGGAGATCGCCGAGGATAAGCGCTATGATTCCATCACCGATGTGTGGCTGGGCGGCGACCATTACAAATGGCGTGCCATGCGCTGCAACGGCGTGCAGGAGGCCGACATCACCGGCGCCAAGGATACCGACCCGTACCGCACCTTTGAAAAATGGGCCGAGACGCTGCCCCGTGCCATCGGCAACCCCCTGTATCACTGGACGTATCTGGAGCTGAAGAAATACTTCGGCATCACCGAGCCGCTGAACGCGAAATCCGCCAAGGCCATCTACGACAAATGCAACGCCCGTCTGAAAGACGCGGACATGTCTGTGCGCGGCATCATCGACCAGTCCAACGTAAAGCTGATCTGCACCACCGACGACCCCGTGGACAGCCTGGAGTGGCACAAGAAAATCAAGGCAGACCCCACCTGCAAGGTGAAAGTGCTGCCCGCCTTCCGTCCGGACAAGGCGTTCAACATCCATAAACCCGAGTATCCCACCTACATGGCCAAGCTGGCCGAGGTCTCCGGCGTGGAGATCAAAACCTTCGCCGACGTGGTGAAGGCGCTGTACAACCGCATTGACTTCTTCAATGAGATGGGCTGCCGCGCTTCCGACCACGCGCTGGATTACGCTGTGTATGCCGCCGCCGACGAGGCCGAGCTGGACGCCATCGTGGCCAAGGGCCTGGCGGGCGGAGCCATCACCGTGGACGAGCTGAACAAATACAAAACCGCGTGCCTGCTGGCCGTGGCCAAGAAATACACCGAGTACGGCTGGGTCATGCAGATCCACTTCGGCTGCATCCGCGACAACAACACCACCTGGTACAACAAACTGGGCCCCGACACGGGCTTTGACGCTGTTTCCAACACCCACGGCGCCGATGATCTGGGCAAGCTGATGGATGCCATGAGCAAGGCCGGCAATCTGCCGAAAATGGTGCTGTACAGCCTGAACCAGTACGACAACGAGACCATCATGACCCTGGCGGGCGCCTTCCAGGTGGACGGCCAGTGCGCCAGCCAGATCCAGATGGGTTCCGCCTGGTGGTTCAACGACACCAAGACCGGCATGGAGAAACAGCTGACCGACTTCGCCAACCTGGGCGTTCTGGGCAACTTCATCGGCATGCTGACCGACTCCCGCAGCTTCCTGAGCTACACCCGTCACGAGTATTTCCGCCGCATCCTGTGCAACTGGATCGGCAACCTGGTGGAGAACGGCGAGTACCATGCCGACATGGAGACGCTGGGCCAGCTGGTAGAGGACATCAGCTACAACAACACCGTGAAATTCTTTGGCTTTGACGTTTGATGCTTTTTTGTTAGGGGGAAATGCAATTATGAACAAACTGTCTTACAAAACTCTGGAGCAGATGGGCTATGACGGCTATCTGCTGAAGGACGCGCCCGAAAAAGTGCTGCAGTTCGGCGAGGGCAACTTCCTGCGCGCTTTCGTGGATTATTTCTTTGACATGGCCAACGAAAAATGCGGCTTCAACGGCAAAGTGGTGCTGTGCCAGCCCATCGCCCCGGGCCTGTCCAAAATGATCAACGAGCAGGAGGGCCTGTACACGCTGTATCTGCGCGGCTTTGAAAACGGCCAGAAGGTCAACGCCAAGCGCATCATCTCCGCGGTGTCCCGCTGCATCAATCCCTATGAGGATTACAAGGCACTGCTGGAGTGCGCACACAACCCCGACCTGCGTTACCTGGCTTCCAACACCACCGAGGCCGGCATCGCCTACGACCCGGCGTGCAAATTTGACGACGAGCCGCCCGCATCCTTCCCCGGCAAACTGACCCGTTTCCTGTACGAGCGCTTTGAGGCCTACGGCAAAGAGAAGGGCAAAGGCTTCGTGATCCTGTCCTGCGAGCTGATCGACAACAACGGCCAGGAGCTGCGCAAATGCGTGCATCAGTACATCGACCAGTGGGGCCTGTCCGAGGAGTTCTCCAAGTGGGTGGACGAGGAAAACCTGTTCTGCTCCACGCTGGTGGACCGCATCGTCACCGGCTATCCCCGCGCCGAGGCGGCTGCCCTCAACGAGGAAAACGGCTACGAGGACAACCTGCTGGATACCGGCGAGGTCTTCGGCTTCTGGGTCATCGAAGGTCCGGAATGGCTGGAAGAGGAACTGCCGTTCAAGAAAGCCAACCTGCCCATCCTGGTCACCCGTGACCACACCCCCTACAAGAAACGCAAAGTGCGCATCCTGAACGGCGCGCACACCACCATGGTCCTGGCTGCTTATCTGGCCGGCCAGAACATCGTGCGCAACTGCATGCAGGACGAGGTCATCAAGGGCTTCATGAACAAGGCTCTGTATGAGGAGATCATCCCCACGCTGACCCTGCCCAAAGAGGAGCTGATGGAGTTTGCCGCCGCCGTGGCCGACCGGTTCAACAACCCGTTCATCGATCACGCGCTGCTGTCCATCGCTCTGAACTCCACCTCCAAGTGGAAAGCCCGCGTAATGCCCAGCTTCAAGGCTTATGTGGAAAACGAAGGCAAGCTGCCCGCCTGCCTGACCATGAGCCTGGCTGCTTACATCGCGTTCTACTCCTGCAATGTGCAGAGCCTGAACGACGAGGCTCTGATGTGCAAACGTCCCGCCGGCGACGAGTACGCCGTGAAGGACGACCGTCCCGTGCTGGAGTTCTACTATGCTCATAAGGACGACGACGCCAAGACCCTGGCGGAGGCCGTTCTGTCCAACGAGAGCTTCTGGGGTGAGGATCTGACCAAGGTTGCCGGCCTGACCGAGGCTGTGACCCGCGATCTGGAGACCATCCGCACCGAAGGCGCTTATGCGGCTATGAAGAGCGTACAATAAACCTGTGCAGAAAGGGGCCGCCGCGCGCTGCGGTGGCCCCTTATTTTCAGAGAAAAGGAGCATTTCCATGACGAAACTCATCCAGATCTCCCCCGCCGACAACGTGGCGGTAGCCCTGCATCCGGTGGCAAAAGGCGAGGAGTTCGCCGGCGTTGTGGCCGCCGAGGACATTCCCCAGGGCCATAAAATGGCGCTGCGCCCCATCGCGCAGGGCGAAAACGTGGTCAAATACGGCTTTGCCATCGGCCACGCCACCCAGGACATCGCCCCGGGCGCCTGGGTGCATGTGCACAACACAAAAACCAATCTGTCCGAAGAGGGCGAATATACCTATGAACCCGCCGTGGTCCCCGTGGAGCCGCAGGCCCCCGAGACCTTCCAGGGCTTTTTGCGGGACGACGGCCGCGCCGCCATCCGCAACGAGATCTGGGTCATTCCCACGGTGGGCTGCGTCAACGGCGTGGCGCAGAAGCTGTGCCGCGACAACCAGCACCTGGTCAAGGGCAGTGTGGAAGGCCTGTACACCTTCCCGCATCCCTTCGGCTGCAGCCAGATGGGTGACGACCACGCCCAGACCCGCAAGCTGCTGGCCGCGCTGACCCGCCACCCCAACGCGGGCGGCGTGCTGGTGCTGAGCCTGGGCTGTGAAAACCTGACCCATGAGCAGTTCCTGGAAGAGCTGGGCGACTACGACGAAAACCGCGTCAAATTCCTCACCTGCCAGGACGTGGAGGACGAGTTTGAAGCGGGCGCCAAGCTGCTGGCCGAGCTGGCCGAATACGCCGGCAAGTTCCAGCGCCAGCCCATCCCCGTGTCCGAGCTGGTGGTGGGCATGAAGTGCGGTGGCTCCGACGGGCTGTCCGGCATCACCGCCAACCCCACGGTGGGTGCGTTCAGCGATCTGCTGATCGCCCGGGGCGGTTCCACCGTGCTCACCGAGGTGCCCGAGATGTTCGGCGCCGAGGGCATCCTCATGAACCGCTGTGTCAACAAAGAAGTGTTCGAAAAAGCCGTGAAGATGATCACCGACTTCAAGCACTATTTCACCAGCCACAACCAGGTGGTGTACGAGAACCCGTCCCCGGGAAATAAGAAGGGCGGCATCACCACGCTGGAGGACAAGAGCTGCGGCTGCGTGCAGAAGGGCGGCACAGCCCCCATCGCGGACGTGATCGGCTACGGCGACCCCGTGGTCACCAAGGGCCTGAACATGCTGTCCGGCCCGGGCAACGATCTGGTCAGCGCCACGGCCCTCACCGCTGCGGGCGCCCACATGATCCTGTTCACCACCGGCCGCGGCACCCCCTTCGGCGCACCGGCCCCCACGGTGAAAATTGCCACCAACACCCAGCTGTTTGAGAAGAAGAGCGGCTGGATGGACTTCAACGCCGGCCCTGTGGCCGACGGCGAGCCCATCGCCCAGGCGGGCCAGCGCCTGCTGGAAAAGGTCATTGCCGTGGCCAGCGGCGAGCAGACCAAAACCGAGCAGCAGGGCTACCGGGAGATCTCCATCTTCAAGGACGGCGTGGTGCTGTAATCGTTCCGCACTGCGGAAAGTTTTGCCGTGCCGCCGGAAAAATGCTTTCCGGCGGCGCGTTTGTTTGTTATACTGAAACCAGGAAAACCAGGCCGGCCCGGCCGCGCCGGCCGCTAGATACAGGAGGGACCGATCATGGAGAAAAAGGCCTTCGATTTGCTTACGTTTGGAGAGATCATGCTGCGTCTGTCGCCGCCGCGCCACGCCCGCATTGTGGACGGTGACGTGTTTGAAAAACGCGCCGGCGGAGCCGAGCTGAACGTGGCGTCCGGTGTGGCGCTGCTGGGCCTGCGCACGGGCATCATCTCCCGTCTGCCCCAGAACGAGCTGGGCACCTTTATCAAGAACCGCATTCGTTTCGTGGGCGTTTCCGACGACTTTTTGTGCTACGACGACAGCCCCTCGGCCCGTCTGGGCATCTATTATTACGAGATGGGCGCCGCGCCCCGCAAGCCCACCATTGTGTACGACCGGTTCAACGCTTCGGTGTGCGGCATTACGCTGGAGGACATTCCCGAAGAAGCCTTTTCTTCAGCCCGGATGTTCCACCTCAGCGGCATCAGCCTGGCGCTGGGCACCCGGGATGTGGCCATTCAGGTGCTGAAAAAGTTCAAGGAGCACGGAGCCAAAATCTCTTTTGACGTGAACTACCGCGCCAACCTGTGGGGCGAAGACGAGGCCCGTGAAACCATCCAGAGCATTCTGCCCCTGGTGGATGTGCTGTTTGTCTCCGAGGAGACCAGCCGCCGCATGTTCCACAAAACCGGCGAGCTGCACGACATCATGAAGAGCTATGCTCAGGAGTATGGCGTGAAGATCGTGGCCACCACCCAGCGCACGGTCATCAGCCCCCGCAAGCACAACTTTACCTCGGTCATCTACTCCGCCAAGGAGGACCAGTTCTACACCGAGGCCCCCTATACCAACATCGACGTCATCGACCGCATCGGCTCCGGCGACGCATACGTGGCGGGTGTCCTGTTCGGCCTGCTGAAATACGACGATCCCCACAAGGCCATGCAGTTCGGCAACGCCACTTCCAGCGTGAAGAACACCGTGCCCGGCGATTTGCCGTCCTCCGACTTCAAGGAGATCGACCGCATCATCCGGGAGCACAATGCCACCGGTCCGGTCAGCGAGATGAACCGCTGAACCTGAAAAAAGCGCATCCGCTGTGCGGATGCGCTTTTTTGTCTCTGCTCAGCCCTTTTTTACGGCTGCCACAAGCAGCATCATGGGGCGGCGCATTTCGTCTTTCATTCCGTCCAGGTCCATCATTTCCCGGGGCGGCTGCGGTTCAATAATATGCCGCAGCTCCAGCCCGTTTTGAAGCAGCGTGTTCAGATAGGTGGTCAGCGTGCGATGGTACTTTACCACCTTTTCGCCCAGGAAGAGGGCGTCTCTGCGGCCTTCGTAATAGTAGTTGTCCACCGGGAAGTGGAGAATGGTGCCGTTTTCATCGTAATACCAGTCCTGCGTTCCGTAGGAAGTGAACACCGGGTGCTCCACCGAAAACACCAGATGCCCGCCCGGGCGCAGCCATTGGCAGATGTTTTCCGCCAGCGGTTCAAATTCCTTTACGTAGTGAAAGGCCAGAGAGCTTACAATCACGTCAAAAGACTCTGCCGGAAAACGCAGGTCTTCCATGGCGGCGCACTGATATTCGATTTGCGGGGCGGCGTTGATTTGCCGGGCAGTCTGCAGCATTTTGCGGGAAAGATCGATTCCCAGCACCGATGCGGCCCCGTGGTCGGCGGCGTATTTGCAGTGCCAGCCGTAGCCGCAGCCCAGGTCGAGAACCTGTTTGCCGTTGAAATCGGGAAGAATTTTTTGAAGTTCCGACCATTCTCCCGCGCCCTGAAGCCCTTTTTGCGAACGCAGCATCTGGCTGTATTTTTGGAAAAAGCGTTCGTCGTCGTATTTGTTCTCTTTCATGTGAAAACCCTCCCATGTAAATTTCCGTGTTGTCGGCGATTTACATGGGTTTATGCAATCTTCTGCGTGATGATCCCACCGCACATAGGTGTGCCACTCCTTTCCGATTGCTTTCCATTATAACGCAGCCGGCCCCCAAAAACCAGGCCGGTGCGGCGGGGAAGAATGCTTGTGCTTCGGAAAAGCAGAGCGTTGGGCCTTTGTTCACCCGGTTCGCTGTACGATAGTTAAAATTTTAACCATTTTGAAATCTTTTTTCGTCGATTTCACCACACGGAGAGAAAGCGGGCTGGGCAAGTCTCCAAACTTCGCGTTCGGCACTTGTGGAAGCAAAAAAGATGTGCTACACTCTTGATGTCAATTAGTAAAGTCACTGGACAAACTAATTCACGCCGGAAGATCCAGAGGAAGGGGAGGAGGCTGTTGACCACCCAGCAAATCATTCGTTCTAAAAATCTGATCGAAATTTACCGGTTGATTGACCGCAATCCCCGCATCTCCCGAACGACGCTGGCCAAAATCACCCGTCTGAGCAAGACCACGGTGTCCAGCGTGGTGGACGAGCTGATTGCAGGCGGGTACGTGCTGGACTGCGGCAAGGTCGTCAGCGGTCAGCAGGGCCGCCGCCCCAACGAGCTGTGTGTCAACGGCGCGGGCAACGTGGTGGCCGTCATCAGCTGGCGGCGCGCAAGGCTGGACGTGGCACTGGTCTCTTCCGACGGCCACATTGCCCTGCGAAGCCAGGTGCCTCTGACCGAAGAGGACGACGGCGTGGACAAGATCGTGCAGACCTTTTTTGAAACGCTGGTGCCGGCGGCGGGCAGCGCCCGCATCATGGGGGTGAGCATCATCATCCCCGGCATTGTGGACAGCGAGCGGCGCCGCATTCTTTCCACGGTGATCGGCGTGGGGTTTGACGACCCGGTGGTCCAGCGGCTGGACCGGGCGCTGGCGGGATATCCGTTGTGCTTTTTAAACGATACGGCGTGCTTTGCATATGCAGAGAGCGTGTTTACTCAAATTGAGGACCGGCATTTTGCCTACATCAACGTGTCCAAGGGCGTAGGTGCCTGCCTGTTTTCCGACGGCAAGATGCTGCGGGGCGCAGGAGCCATGGCCACCCAGTTCGGGCATTATTCCATCGATCGGGACGGCCCCCGCTGCGAATGCGGGAACCGCGGTTGTCTGGAGTGTCTGGTGGGCGAAAACGCATTGGGTCGGCGGGCGGCAGAGCGCGGTTTGGACGTGGGAACGCTGGGCGGGCGCAAGCTGCTGTACAGCGACGTGGGCGCCATGGCGCAAAGCGGCGACGTGAAGGCGCGGGCGCTGATCGGAGATCTGGCCAAAGATCTGGCCTTCGGCATCTCCAACCTGATCGCTTTGTTCAACCCGTCCCTGATCATTCTGGGCGGCACGGGCGTGAATCTGGGCCCCTGCTTTCTGGAGGATGTGCGCAGAGATCTGTCCGGCATGGGCTTCCGGGAGTTTGTGGACCGGGTGCGCATCAAGTATTCCGGCCTGGGGCTGGACGCCGAGCTGACCGGTGCGGCGCAGTATTACATCGATCATCATTACGATTTTTCCGGAAACGACCAGCAGGAATTGTTCCTGCGGTGACGCCCGGCGGGCCTTCGGGCCGGAATAAGAAAGGCGGTTTCGAGTATGGAAAAACGAATCATCGCGGTCAATTCCAACTGCTATCATGGCTATTCCATCGAACAGGCGCTGGAAGGCATCGCGGCGGCCGGCTTCCACTATGTGGAGCTGACAGCGACCAAGGGCTGGACCGAGCACGTGTTCCCGGACCAGAGCTTTGAAAAGCTGTGCGGTGTGAAAGACCTGCTGGAGAAGCTGGACCTTCATCCCTTCTCCATGAGCGGCCACTGCAACCTGATGGACACCCAGCGCCTGCCGGATTTTGTGATGAACATGCGGCTGGCTCACTTCTTCGGGTGCGACTACATCGTGTCCTCCATCGGCGAGGCACATCTGGCCGACAACGCCAAGGCCTCCAACGAGCTGCTGGCCCAGAACATCCGCGGCCTGGTGCCCAGCCTGGAAAAGTACGGCCTGACGCTGGTGCTGGAGCTGCACGGCGAACACGCCACCGGCACGGTGATGAAAGAGATCGTGGACCTGGTGGGAAGCGACCGTGTGAAAATCAATTACGACACAGCCAACTGCGTGTTCTACGGCAACGTGGACGCAGCCGACGATGTGGACACCTGCATGGGCGACATCGCCTATCTGCATCTGAAGGACAAGGCCGGCGCCCGCAACGCCTGGGACTTCCCCGCGCTGGGCAAGGGCTATGTGGACTTCGAGACCATTTTCCACAAGCTGGACGAGGCGGGCAACAACGCGCCCTTCAGTGTGGAGATCGAGTTTACCCAGGCCGGCCCCAAGGACCTGGCGGAAATCAACACCGCCGTGCAGGATTCGGCCGAGTATCTGAAAGCGCACGGGTTCGTGCTGTAACAGGGCTTTTGCGGCGCAAAGCGCCGAAAAAGAATAAAAACAAATTCAGGAGGAGAAACAAATGAAAAAGTTTCTGGCAATCACGCTGTCCGCTGTGCTGGCGCTGAGCCTGGCCGCCTGCGGCGGAGCTTCCAGCTCCACTTCTACGGCTTCCACGGCGGATTCCACTTCCGCGGCTTCCACTGCGGCAGAGGACAAGGACCTGACCTTCGGCTATATCGCATACGATATGTCCGACATCTGGAACGAGTACTCCGCCCGTGCTTTTGAGTACGCGGCCGAGCAGAACGGCGTCGAGACCGTTGTTCTGGACTCCAAGAACAGCCTGGAAGAGTCCATCACTGCTATGGAATCTCTGATTCAGCAGGGTGTGGACGGCATCTCCATCTTCCCCATCTCCACCGAGCAGGGCGCTCAGCTGGTCAAAATGGCCAACGAGGCCGGCATCCCTGTGACCGTTGAGAACTTCGCCATGGACGACATCGAGGATCCGGGCGACTACATTGCTTCCGTTGCCTGCGAGTACGACAAGATCGGCGAAGCTGCCATCAAGTGGATCGCTGAGCAGAAGGAAGGCGCCAAGATCTTCTTCTGCGCCGGCCAGCAGGGCGCGGGCGTGTACGAGAAGTATCAGGAAGGCGTGGACCGCGCTCTGGAAGAGCTGGACGGCAAAGTGGAAGTTGTTTCCACCCTGCACGGCGACTGGCTGACGGACAAAGCGTACAACGTCACCACTGACCTGATCAACTCCGGCACCGAGTTCGACTACATCTTCGCCAACAACGACATGATGGCTCAGGGCTGCTACAACGCGCTGAAAGACGCCGGCAAAGAGGGCATTCCCATTGTCTCCACCGGTGGTTCTCCCGACGGCTATCAGATGCTGCAGGACGGCATCGAGGCTGCCAACATGACCGCTCCTGTTTCCATCCAGGGCGTTAAAACGTTCCTGAACCTGTACAACAAAGTTGCGCTGGGCGAAGATCCCGCTGAGGAATTCACCGCGCTGCCTGTTATCCCCGTGTCTGCGGACGACACCAGCTCCTACATCGCGTGGGACGACTATGCTGCCGCTTACGAGTATCTGCAGGAGAACTGATTTGCCGGCGTGTGACGCCAGTTTTATCTAAAGCAACCGAAACACCCGCCGGTCGGCCGCGGCAAGGGGCTGGATCCGATTTCATCCCCTCGCCGCACCGGCCGGCGCTGTGCTTTTTAAAGAGAAGGTGAGAGCTGCCATGACATTCGATTATGAGAACCGCAAGCCGGTGATCGCCATGCGGGATATCAAAAAGGAGTTCTCCGGCGTTTGGGCGCTGTCGGGCATCACGTTCGATGTTTATCCCGGCGAGGTGCACTGCCTCGTGGGTGAAAACGGCGCCGGAAAATCCACCCTGATGAAGGTGCTGACCGGCGCATATACCCCTACCTCCGGCTCCATTGAGGTGGATGGAACCACCTATGACAAACTGGACCCCATGCTTTCCAAGTCCCTGGGCATCAACATTGTGTATCAGGAAAACGACCTTGTGCCCAGCATGGACGTGGTGGAAAACATTTACGTGGGAAACGAGAAAACCAAGGGATTCGGCCTGGTGGACTACAAGTCCATGGAGGCGGAAGCCCGCAGCAAAATGAACGAACTGGGCATCGATTTGAAACTGGATACCAAGATTGAAAATCTGTCCGTTTCCGACCAGCAGTTCGTAAAAATTCTGAAGGCGCTCAGCGTGCAGCCCCGCGTGCTCATCATGGACGAACCCACGTCCATGTTCAACGTGGAAGACGCCGCCAAAGTGCTGGAATTGACCAAGAAAATTTCGGAACAGGGCATCGGCATCATTTATATCTCCCATTTCCTCAACGAAGTGGTGCAGATCGCCGACCGCATCACCGTCATCCGCGACGGCGCGGTGGTCCGTACTTATACCAATGAAAACAGGGACACGCCCATCACCGCCATCACCAAGGATATGGTGGGCCGCTCTGTGGACATGTTCTACGACAAAGAAAAATGCCCCATCGGGGACGTGATGCTGGAAGTCAAGGACCTTCAGCTGACCAAAGACAGCCCCAAAATCAGCTTCACGGTGCGCCAGGGCGAGATCGTGGGCTTTTCGGGCATGGTGGGCTCCGGCCGCACCGAGATGGTGCGCGCACTGGTGGGTGCCGACAGCCGGTACGCCGGCCAGATCTTCATCAACGGCAAGGAAGTCCACATCAGCAACCCCAATGACAGCATCAACGCGGGCATTGCCTTCATCACCGAGGACCGGCAGAAGCTGGGCCTGATGCTGAATGCCAGCGTGCTGGAGAACGCCACCATCCTGGGCCTGCGCGAGAAGATCAAGGGCTTTTTCGTAAACATCAAAAAGTTCCCGGCGCTGATTGAGCCGCTGCTGAAGGAGCTGCGCGTCAAAACACCCAGCGTGTGGACCGAGGCCATTTACCTGTCCGGCGGCAACCAGCAGAAAGTGGTTCTGGCCAAGTGGCTGTATGCCGAGCAGGACATCTACATTTTTGACGAGCCCACCCGCGGCATCGACGTAAATGCCAAGGCCGAGTTCTATAAACAGATGAGCGAGCTGACCAAAAAGGGAAAATGCATCCTGATGATCAGTTCCGACATGCCCGAGCTCATCAGTATGAGCGACCGGGTGCTGGTGGTGCGGGACGGCGCCATCGACTGCGAACTGACCGGCAAAGACATCAACGAGCAGGAAATCATCAAACGTGCGTTAGGAGTGAAGAAAAATGGCAGATAAAGTCAGCAAGCCTTCTGTGGGCAAGAAGCTTTTGAGAGATCAGCGTGTGCTGCTTGCCATCGTGATCGCGATCATCATCGTGGTCATTTCCGTCATCAACCCGAATTTCATCAGTCTGGGCAACATTGTGGCCATTTTCCAGCAGATCTGCGTGCTGGGTATTCTGACCATGGCCATGAGCATTCTTCTGATCTCCGGCGGCATTGATCTGTCCATCGGCAACATCATGGTGGTGTGCGGTGTGGTCATGTACGTGGTGCTGAACAATGGCATGCCCGTGGCGGTGGCCGTGTTGGCCGGTCTCATCACCGGTATGGCCTGCGGCCTTTTGAACGGCGCCATCATCGCCAAAAGCAAGTGCATTCCTCTGGTCATCACCCTGGGCACCAGCAAAATGTTCTACGGCATTGCGCTGACCGTGTCCGGCGGCCGCATCATGAACTTCGGCGGCGCGTTCAACGGGCTGAAAACCAAGGTTCTGGAAGTCTTTTCGCCCATGCTGCTGGTGCTGCTGGTCATGGTGCTGCTGGCTTATGTCATGATGAGCTACACCAAGTTCGGCCGCCGTGTGGTCGCGCTGGGCGGCAACGAGAAGAACGCCTTTTTGTCCGGCATCAACGTCACCCGCTATAAAATGGCGGTGTACGCCATCTCCGGCCTGTTCTGCGCAGTGGCCAGCATCGTGTTCGTGGCCCGTATCGACTCCATCACCTCCAACGCCGGCACCAACTACGAGACCAACGCCCTGGCTGCGGCCATCATCGGCGGCGTTACCTTCGACGGCGGCAAAGGCACCATTGGCGGCGCCTTCCTGGGCTGCCTGCTGATGGGCGTCATCTCCAACGCCATGAACATTCTGGGCGTGGACACCAACGTGCAGACCATCATCACCGGCGTCATCATCGTGGGTGCGGTGGTCCTCAGCAACATCAATAACATCAAAAAGAAATAAGCGCCGAAAGGAGAGGATTTGTCTTGGTAAATGTGGCGATCATCGGCGCAGGTTTCATGGGCAAAACTCATTTGACCGCATACAAGGCAATGAACAACGCCACCGTTACAGCGGTGTGTGATCTGAACGAAACGCAGGGGCGCGCGCTGGCCGAAGAGGCCGGCTGCCCCTGGTATGCAGACGGCGAGACCATGCTGCGCGAGGCGAAGGTGGATGCCATCGACATCTGTCTGCCCACTTTCCTGCACGAGCAGTATGCCCTGCTGGGTGCAAAGTACAAAAAGCACATTCTGTGCGAAAAGCCGGTCACCCTCACGCTGGAGGCGCTGGACCGGATGCTGGACGCCGCTGAAAAAGCGGGGGTCCAGTTCGCCGTGGGCCAGGCGGTGCGTTTCTGGCCGGAATACGTGAAAACCAAGCAGCTGTACGACGCGGGTGCGCTGGGCACGGTCAAATACGCCCGCGCCAGCCGCCTGTCGGTCCACCCCGCCTGGAGCGAGTGGTACCGCAAGCCGGAGAACAGCGGCGGCGGCCTGTTCGATCTGCATCTGCACGACGTGGACTATCTGTGCTATTTGTTTGGCAGAGTGCGTCAGGTGTACGCCGTGGGCCAGAAGAACGACGTGGGCTGCTGGAACCATGTGGCCAGTTCGCTGAGCTTTGAAAACGGCGTGCAGGCCACGGCCGAAGGCATCATCGAGATGCCCGCCGGCTTCCCCTTCACCATGGAACTGAACGTGGTGGGCGACCAGAAGGCCGTCAGCTACCGCATGCGTGCAGGCGCCAATCTGGAAGACGTGGCCTCCGCCGTGCGCGAGACCTGGCTGTATGGCGGCGCGGAGCCGGAAAAACTGGACATCGATCCCTACGATGCCTATCAGAAAGAGCTGGAGCATTTCATCGGCCACCTCGACGCGGGCACGCCCATCACGGCCATCACCCCACAGGATGTGCGCCATGTGCTCACGGTCATTCATGCCATCCGCACCTCCCTGGAAACGGGCGAGCCGGTGGCTCTGTAAAACGGAAAGGAGCGTGCCGCAATGAAACAGGGCATCAGCCTGTTTTCCTTCACGGATTCCACCGATGTGCGCTGGATGTTTGAGCACGCCAAAAAGGCGGGCTATGACGGCGTGGAGCCGGTGCTCAGCGAGAGTGGATACCTGAACCCTCACACCTCTGAGAGGGACATTCTGGCCATGCGCCGCATGGCGGAGGACATGGGCCTGGAGATCCCCAGCGTGGGCGTGTGGAGCCTGTGGGAGAACAACCTGGTCTCCGACAGCGAGGCCACCCGCCGCAAGGCGTTCGGCATTGTGGAAAAGCAGATCGAGGCCGCCCATCTTCTGGGAGCAGACACCATTCTGGTGGTCCCGGGCTATGTGGGCTGCGCCTTTGCCTCCAAGCCGGAAAAGATTCGTTACGACGTGGCCTATGCCCGCAGCCAGGAGGCGCTGGCCCGTCTGGCGCCCCAGGCCGAGGCGGCCAAAGTGGCCATCGGCATCGAAAACGTGTGGAACCGCTTTTTGCTGTCTCCGCTGGAAACAGCCCGCTTCCTGGATGAGATCGCCTCTCCGTGGGTGGGCATGTATCTGGACGTGGGCAACGTGGTCTACATCGGTTATCCGGAGCAGTGGGTGGAGCTTCTGGGCAAGCACATCAAAAAACTGCACATGTCGGACTACCGCTTCGATCAGGCGGGCATCGGCGCCTTTGTGGACCTGTTCGCCGGAGACGTGGATTTCCCCGCCGTGGCCAAGGCCATCGCAGACATCGGCTACGACGACTACATCACCCTGGAGATGCTGCCCAACTATAAGCAGTTCCCGGAGGTGAGCCTGTACGCGGACAAATACGCCATGGACCGCATTGCCGGTCTGGTGGAAAACGCCCGCGGCAGCCGCTGACAAGTTCCTTCCGACCGGGGGGGGGGGGGGGGGGGGGGG
>NZ_JBBMFA010000088.1:0-12067 GCF_040096265.1 Ruthenibacterium intestinale | reverse complement strand
GGCGCCCCCCCCCCCCCCCGGCTCTTTTAAAAAGGAAGTGATTGTTTGACAGGCAAGGAACTGTTTGCCCTCAGCGCGGGCTATCTGAGCCAGAGCGCGGCGGACAGCGAGGACCTGGCGGAGTTCGCCCCCGGCTGGCTGAACGTGCTGCTGGCCGAGGCGCTCCCCACGGAAAACCAGCTGCGGGCGGCGGCGGGCCTTCCGCCGCTGGAAAAAGCGCCCGTGTTCACCCCGGCCACCATGGACGAGCCCATCCCCTACAGCGACGTGCTGGTGGAGGTGGCGCTGCCCTACGGCCTGGCCAGCGACATGATGCGGGACGACGACAACGACTACCGCTGCCAGGACTTCCGCCAGAAGTACGTGCTGGCTTTGAGCGAGGCCGTGCGGGCCCTGCCGGAGCCGGTGCGGGATGTGTATTGACCGTGCCGGGCACAGGCCCGGCCAAAGAGAGGAGGGGCTATGCCTTTCATGACGCAGGTGGGCGACATTCCCACCCAAAGTACCAAAAGCGCGGTCATGGCCCGGTTCCGGGGCGTGGACCTGACCGGGGACGTGACCACCATGGACGCGTCCCGCAGCCCGGCCGCGCCCAACATGATGCCCGATGACCAGGGCTTCCCGGCCAAGCGCCCGGGCTACCGCACCCGCCTGCAGCTGACCGGCCGGGTGTACGGCGCCTGGACGCTGAAAACCGACGGCGCCCGCAAACAGGTCATCCACGCGGGCACCACCCTGTACGCCGTGGAGCAGACCGAAGACGGCGAGACCGCCACGCCCCTGTACACGGACATGAACGACGCGCCGGGGGCGGCGGTGCAGCTGGGCGGCAAGCTCTGGATCGCCGACGGCAAGCGCTATCTTTACTACGACGGCGAACAGGCCGCCCCGGTCAGCCAGATCGCCACGGTGCCCGTCATCACCATCGCCAAGGGTCCCAACGGCAAGACCGGCGCCACCAGCTATAAAGCCATCAACCTGCTCACCGGCAAACAGACCGAGAGCTACCTGGGCGAAAAGGACACCGTGGACTACTATCTGTCGCTGCAGGATCTGACGGATACCCCCGTCACCGCCCAGGTGCTGGACGCCGAAGGCAACTGGCAGGACAAGACCGAAACCACGGACTTCACCGTGGACAGGGTGCTGGGCAAGGTCACGTTCAAGACCGCGCCGGGCGAAAGCCCCGTGGAAGGCGAGGACAACGTGCGCATCACCTACGAGGTGGAGCGGGACGCGGGCGAAGTGGACCGGTGCTGCCGGGCCATCCTGTACGGGGTGAACGGCGCCATGGACCGCATTTTCCTCACCGGAGACCCTCAGCAGCCCAACGTGGACCACTGGAGCGAGTGGAGCGACCCGGCCTACATCGGGGACACCAACTACGGGCTTCTGGGCAGCGAGGGCAGCCCCATCCGGGGCTACAGCGTGCTGAACGGGGCGCTGGTGGCCCACAAGGACGGCGAGGAGAACGGCCGCAACATCTTCATCCGGGAAGGCCAGCTGGACGAGGACGGCACGGCGGTGTTCCGCATCACGGACATTCTGCAGGGCGAGGGCGCGGTGTCGGGCCGGGCCTTCGGGTCCATCGCCTCCGAGCCGCTGTACCTGACGCGGCTGGGCGTGGCGGCGCTGACGCCCACCACCGTCACCGGCGAGCGCACGGCCCAGGTGCGCAGCTACTATCTGAACGGGGCGCTGCGCAAAGAACCCCTTTCGGACGCACCCGCCGCAGTGTGGGGCCGGTTCTACGTGCTGGCCGGGGCCGACTGGCTGTATCTGCTGGATTCGCAGCAGAAGCAGTACGAGAAAAACGAGCCCGCGTCCGGCTACCAGATGGAAGGGTATTACTGGACGGGCATCGGGGCCACGGCTTTGTGGGAAGAGGACGGGGCTTTGTGCTTCGGCACCAAAGACGGCTGTGTGCGGAAGTTTTCCGACGGGAACACCGCCGGGGACTACAACGACTACGACACGCCCGGTGACGAGACCGGCCGCCCGGTGCAGGCGGCCTGGGCCACGCCGCTGCTCAATTTGGGCAGCTGGGCCAATCTGAAAAACGTCACCGGCGTGTGGGTGGTGCTGCAGCCCTTTGCCCGGTCCGGCGGCGAGATCTGTTACGCCACGGACAAGGAGTACGAAAAGCTGGTCCGCTCGGCCAACGTGGACATTTTCGACTGGAACGACATCGACTTTCAGCGGTTCACCTTCAACACGCTGGACCGGCCCATGGTGGTCAACACCCGCAAAAAGGCCAAAAAGGTGAAATTGTTTCAGGTGATCGTGAAGAACGGGCGGGCGGCCGAGCCCTTCGGCCTGTTCGCCATTCAGGTGCATTACAAAATGGGAGGGAAGGTGAAGCGATGAGTTTGCAGGAGCATAAGCTCACGGATTACGCGGTGAGCATCGCGGGCCTGCCGGACAAGATCGAAAACAAAGCCCAGTGGCTGAAGCAGCAGTTTGACGCCCGCACCGACAGCGAGGTGCGGGACAAACACAACAGCCTCATTGACGCGCTGGACGCAATGAAGCTGGACCAGACCGTGCGCAGCGGCGACGTGAAGGCTTTGCGCCTGAACGCGGACGGCCAGGTGGAAATTTCCACCGACGGAGAGCACTTCGAGACGCTCTCGTCCTCAGGCCACCGGATCATCGGGCCAAACGGGCAGGCCATGCCCCAGCGGGGCAAGCTGAAATTTACAGGGGAAGCCACCATGTTTGACGACGCGGAAGCCAACACCACCGAGATCCGGGCGTTCAAAGGCGAGCCGGGCAACCCCGGCGTGGTGGTGGACCTTGCGCCGGGGCTGTTCAGCCTGTACGTGGATAGCGAGGGCTGTTTGCGCCTTGTGTGGCGGGACGGAGATCCCCAGCCGCCCCTGCGCATTCAGGACGGACATCTGATTTACAGCTTGGAATGAAAGGAGTTTGGATATGGCAAAAGAAATCGATCTGGGCAGCGTGGTGGGACCACAGGGCCCCAAGGGCGACACGGGCGCACAGGGCCCCAAAGGCGACACCGGCGCACAGGGCCCCAAAGGCGACACGGGCGCACAGGGCCCCAAGGGCGACACGGGCGCACAGGGCCCCAAAGGCGATACCGGGGCAGCCGGCCCCGCGGGTGCGGACGGCAAAACTCCCACGTTTGAATTGCGGGACGGCAATCTGTGGGTCATTTATCCCGATTAAAGGAGGAAGCGTATGGCGACAAAGGAAGTGAATCTGGGCAGCGTGCGCGGCCCGCAGGGCGCGGCGGCCACCGTCACCGTGGGCAAGGTGACCACCGGTGAGGCGGGCACATCCGCCGCCGTGACCAACTCGGGAACGTCCGGGGCGGCGGTTTTGAACTTTACCATTCCCCGGGGCGCGCAGGGGACCCCCACCACCATCAACGGCAAGTCCGGCGCGTCCGTCACCCTGACCAAAGCGGACATCGGCCTTTCCAACGTGGACAATACCCCCGACGCCCAGAAAAACGTCAAGGGGCTGGCAGTGGAGGAAACGGACGTCATCACGGGCCTGCCCACCGGTCTGTATTACTACAAGGCAAACACCCCGGGCGCGCCCAAAACCGTGGACGGCCTGCTGCTTGCGCTGGTGTACGCACCGTTCGGCGTGCAGCTGGCCTTCCCCACCAACAGCGGCATCTATTTCCGCTGGGCCGTGGACAATTTTTCCGAGTGGGTGCGCCTGGACCAGTAAAGGAGGTCATTCATGGGCAATTTGTTCAAAGGGCGCATGCAGGTGCCCTACTACTATTCCTGCTTCGGCTACAGCCGGGGCGGCGGCAAAACCTGGCACGGCGGCCAGGACGTGGTGGGTCTGGACAGCGACGCCATCCTCATGCCCGACTACGACGGAAAATCCATCTCCGGCACCGTGGTCACGGCCCGCAAGGTGGAAAAGTCCACCGGGAACCCAACCTGGGAGTGGGGCTGGTACGTGTGCGTGAAGCTGGACGCGGACCAGACCCCGGACGCGGTCAACTACCTGTACTTCTGCCACAATGACCACAACGTGGCCGCCGTGGGCCGGCATGTGAAAAGCGGCGACGTGCTGGCCGTCATGGGCAACACGGGCAACGCCGCCGAGGCCACCCCGCCCATCCGGCACTGCCATCTGGAAGTGCGGGCCACGGCCACGGGCAAAGGGCTGGACCCCACCCACTATTCCGGCTGTGCCAACCGGGTGGGCATCTGCGGGGAAAACCCGGTCAAGCCGTTGTCCGGCCAGGCGGCCAAACTCAAAATCAGCGCATCCAAACCCATCAGCGCCGGGGACGTGGTGCTTTTGAAGGAAGTGTGTGACCCGCTGGGCATCTCCACCCGAGAGGAAAACGGCGCGCTCATCACGGCCCCGGCCTCGGCGGGGGACCAGATCACCATCATCCGCGAGGCAAACCGCCTGAACCTGTCCGTGGCCCTGTACGAGACATCGCCGGCCAGGGTGCAGGTCCTTGTGGACAGCCTGCGGGTGCGCACGGGCCCCGGCGTGGAGGCGTACACCCAGGTGGGCAGCGTGAAAAAAGGCGACGTGCTGGAAACGCTGCAGGTCCGGGACGGCTGGGCCTACGTGGTCACCGGCGAAAAGGACGGCTGGGTGTGCCTGGGCCAGGACGGAGAGATCTACGCAAAGGCGGTGTAGCCGGATGGAGTGGACCGTTTTTCAGGTGGTGGCAGCTCTGGCGGCGCTGTTTCTCAGTTTGGGGGTGCCCATCATCCAGCTGAACGGCACCATCACCAGGCTGAACGTGACGCTGGAGCGCACCGAGAAGGACGTGCTTCAGCAGAAAAAGGAACTGGAACGGCAGAAGGAAGCGGCCCGGGACAGCCACCGCCGCCTGTGGGCCCACTGCGAAGAGCAGGACGCGGCGCTGCAGGACCATGACCGGCGCATCACCCTGCTGGAAGAGAGGAGGAAACCATGAGCATCAACTGGACCGTGCGGCTGAAGAACAAGGCCTTCTGGCTGGCGCTGATCCCGTCGCTTTTGCTGCTGGTGCAGCAGCTGGCAGCGGTGTGCGGCTTCACGCTGGACCTGACGGCTCTGCAGGAGCAGCTGATGGGGCTGGCGGGCACGGTGTTCACGCTGCTGGCGCTGTTCGGGGTGGTCAACGACCCCACCACCGCCGGCGCGTCGGACAGTGCCCGCGCCCTTGGCTACACCCAGCCGCAGAAAGGAGAATGAACCTTGGCAAATTACGAACAGAGCCTGCAGATCCTGGCCCGGCAGCTGGCGGCGCAGCAGGCGGCCCAGCAGGCGGCCCGCCAGCAGATGCTGGCCAGCCTGGACAGCTATTACAACGGCATCTATGCGGACCTGGACAAAAGCTATCAGCAGCAGCTGGCCGCGGCCCAGGCGGATTTTGAAGCGGCCATGACCCAGCTGAAAAACGGCTACGACACCAATGTGGGCGCCGTCAATGCCGACACCGCCCGGGATTTGCAGCAGGCGTACATCAGCCACAGGATGAACCAGAAAAACCTGGGCCAGCAGCTGGCGGCGCTGGGGCGCAGCGGCGGCGCGTCCGAGACCACGCTGCTGGGGCTGTACAACCAGTACGGCCAGAACCGCGGCGCGCTGGAAGCCGCCCGCAACCAGCAGCTGAACCAGCTGGCTTTGCAGCTGGCCGAGCAGCAGGCGGCCCGGCAGGCGGACTACAACCGCGCCAAAAGCGAATCCACCGCCGACTACACCAGGCAGAAGAACGCCTACCAGCAGGCCCGTGCCCAGGCCGTGGCCGATTGGGACGCCCAGAGCCAGGCGCGCCTGCAAAGCTACCAGCAGGACTATTACAACGGCCTGTCCCGGCTGAGCCGGCAGCAGTCCTCCCGCCGCAGCGGCGGCAGCAAAAAAACCACCCAAAAATCCGCCGCGGACAAAAAGACCACCGGCGACCAGGACCTGGCGCTGCGCTGGGCGGCGCTGCGGGCCACCATCAACGACCGCAAGCTGGCGGCGCTGGACAAGCGCGACAGCGCCCGATGAAAAAAGCCCCCGGCATACGCCGGGGGCTTTTCCGCACTCAGAAGTGCAGAAATTTTTCAATGTCGCTGTTGGAGCCCAGGATCAGCAGGCTCTCGCCCGCCCGGAACACGTGGTCCGCGCTGGGCAGCGGCTCCAGCACGTCGCCGTGCTTCACCGCCAGAATGTTGATGTGGTAGCGCTGGCGCACCTGCAGCTCCACAATGGTCTTGCCGTCCCAGGACGCGGGGGTGGACGTCTCGTAGATGGAGTGGTCGCCGGTCAGCTGCACATAGTCGTACACGTTGTCGTTGCCGTAGCGCACCGCCGTGCGAATGGCCATCTGCTTTTCCGGGTACACCACGTCGTCCGCGCCGTTGCGCAGAAGGAACTTGGCGTGCACGTCCCGGCTGGCCCGGGCCACCACAAAGCGGGCGCCCTGCTCCTTCAGAAGGGACGTGGTCTCCAGCGAGCTTTGGAAATTGTCGCCGATGGCCACCACGCACACGTCAAAGTTGCGCACGCCCAGCGACGCGATGAACTGCTCGTTGGTGCTGTCGCCGATCTGCGCGTTGGTCACATAGGGCAGCACGTCGTTCACGCGGTCCTCGTCGTGGTCCACCGCCAGCACCTCGCAGTGCATCTGCTGAAACTTCATGGCCATGTGCCGCCCGAAACGGCCCAGCCCGATCAACAATACCGATTTCATGATCCTTCTCCTTTATCCAATGGTGATTTTTTCCTGCGGCATCTGGGCCGGTGCGGGCCGGTGCCCGCTGGCCACCGCGTAAATCATGGTCAGGCCGCCCACGCGGCCGAAATACATCAGCAAAATCAATAAAACGTGCGAAGGCGCGCTCAAATCGGCGGTGATGCCCGTGCTCAGGCCCACGGTGCCGATGGCGGACGCGCACTCAAACAGCGCCTGGGGCATGCTCACCCCGTCCAAAAGGCACAGCCCGATGCTGCCGGTCAGAAACAGCGTGGCGTACAGCGTCAGAATGGCGCAGGTGCTGCGCAGCACTTCCGGCGGCAGGCGGCGGCCGAAGCACTGAATGCTGTCCCGCTGCTGAAACACCGCCCGCACGCTCAGGAAAATCATGGCCAGAGACGTGGTCTTGGCGCCGCCCGCCGTAGACCCGGGCGAACCGCCGATCAGCATCAGCAGAATGGTCACCAGCAGGCCCGGCCCGCTCATGACCGCATAGTCCACGGTGTTGAATCCGGCCGTGCGGGGGGAGACCGTCTGAAACAGCGACGCCCAGATCCGCTGGCCCGTGGTCAGGCCCCAGTGCTCGGCGCCGAACTCAAACACAAAGAAGAACACCGCCGGAAATACCAGCAGGCAGGCGGTCACCGTCAGTACGATTTTGGTCTGCAGCCGCCAGGCGTGGAAGTGCAGCTTGTTTTTGCGGATGTCGTCCCACACCAGAAAGCCGATGCCGCCGCACACGATCAGCGCCATCACCGTCAGGTTCACCACCGGGTCGCCCACGTAATGGGTCAGCGAGGAGCTCGGCTGGCGGAACCCCATCAAATCGAAGCCCGCGTTGCAGAAGGCCGACACCGCGTGGAACAGCGCGTACCAGATGCCCTTGGTCAGCCCCATCTCCGGGCAGAACCGCACCGCCAGAATCAGCGCGCCGGTGCCCTCAATGAGAAACATGGTCTTTAAAATAAAGTCCGTCATGCGCACAATGCCGCCCACCTGCGGCGCAGAGATGGACTCCTGCATCACAAACCGCTGGCGCAGGCCGATGCGCTTGCCGGACAGCAGCGCCACGGCCACCGCCACGGTCACCACGCCCATGCCGCCCACCTGGATCAGCGCCAGAATCACCAGCTGGCCGAACTCCGACCAGTAGGTGTAGGTGTCGTGCACCACCAGCCCGGTCACACAGGTGGCCGAAGTGGAGGTGAACAGCGCGTCCAGAAACGGTGCGCCCAGCCCGTCCCGGGTGGCAAAGGGCAGCGTCAGCAGCAGCGCCCCCACCAGGATCAGACCCAGAAATCCCAATATGATGATCTGTGCCGGAGTCACCCGGCTGGTCAGCTTTGAAAACACTTTTTTCCCCGCCTTCCAGGCATTCTAGAGCACAGCATAGCACAAATCATTTGCTTTTTCAATTTAAAACCGCACGAACGCACATTTTTGTCATTCTGCCCTTTCGCCGTCCTTCGGCCCGCCTTTTTATATACAATAATATGGTAGGACGGTCCCCCCTTACGAAAATTTTACCCGTTTTTCGGCGGATTTCACCTTGCCAGGAAAGTCCCCAAAAGGGTATAATGAATCATACATACAGGAGAAGTTCTGCAAAAGTCTGCTCCTGGTCAAAAATTTTTAAAAAATTTCTTTGAAATGCTGATTTGTGACCAATTTGTGACCTGGATAGGTTACAATAGGATCATCGGGTAAAAGACATCCTACCAAGATCCGACAAAGTGGTTGAAAAAGGCAAAACCGGTGAAAGCCGGCGACGCAAAGCTAAAGGGCCTGAAAATGGCAGCCAGCTACCGACGTGCAATGAATGGGCGCAGTCGGTGGCTGGCTTTTTTTATTCAAAATTTTACTTCCTTATGAAAAGGAGTCAAAACACAAGGGGCATAGGCCCGGAAAGGAGAACATCATGAACGAGCTTTGGTACAAGGTTCGCCGCGTAATCAGCGTCATGCTGGTGGTGGCGCTGTCCGTGACCACAGCGCCGGTGGGCGCATTCGCGGACGACGACATGGCGGCGGCCGCCCAGATTCCTACAGGCGTCAGCGACAGCGCTGAACCCGCTGGGGAGCCTGAGGCATTAAACAACGAGGAGGTACCGCCTGCTTCCGGCGAGGCAGCGCCGCCCGCTTCCAGTGAGGCGACACCGCCCGCGGATGGCGAGGCGACACCGCCCGCGGATGGCGAGGCGACACCGCCTGCGGATGGCGAGGCAACGCCGCCTGCGGATGGCGAGGCAACGCCGCCTGCGGATGGCGAGGCAGCGCCGCCCGCTTCCAGTGAGGCAGCGCCGCCTGCTTCCGGCGAGGCAACACCGCCCGCTTCCGGCGAGGCAGCGCCGCCCGCTTCCGGCGAGGCGACACCGCCTGCTTCCGGCGAGGCGACCGATCCTTCGGCGAAGGGGCCGGTAGAACCTGTCCCCGGTGAGCCGGAAGAGCAGATCTGGACGGTAACGGTGTATTACCTGTTTGAAGACGGCACCACAGCGCGGCCTGTGGACAGCCGCCAGTATGTGGCGGGCGAGGCGTATTCCTTTGACGTGCCTGCCATCCCGGGTTACACAACGCTGCTGGACGGTGAAGCGTTCAGCGCGTCGCAGATCACCGGAACCGCCAGCGCGGACGTAAGCTATGTGGTTACATACGTGGCGGGCATGGTGAACTATACCGTGCTGCACAAATACGAGAACCTGGACGGCTCCTTTGAAGAAGTCCGGGAAGAGAAGCAGGGCCTGGTGGGCGCTGACACAGAGTCTGCTCCGGTGAACCGGGAAGGCTTTACCGCGCAGCCCTATGCCGAGACGACCATCGCGGCAGACGGCACCACGGTCGTGACCATCAGCTATCTGCGCAATACCCAGTACCTGAACTATCAGACCAGCGGCGGAAGCTACGTTGCCCGTCAGGAGGGCAAGTATGGCGCAACGGTGGACGTGACGGACGAACAGCCCGTGCGCAACGGCTTCTCCTTTGAGGGCTGGTATCTGGACGAAGGTCTCAACACACCGGCGGGCGCCACGGTCACGCTGAACGGCGATGTGACCCTGTACGCCAAATGGGCCGGCGAAGAAGTGGACTATACGGTCATCTATTGGCTGGAAAATGCCGATGACGACGATTATTCCTACTATAAAACAGTGACCGGCTGGCGCGCCACGGCAGGCGAGCAGGTACAGCTCACCCAGCGCGACGTGGAGAGCATCCAGCATTTTGCCTTTGAGCGCTCCGACGCCGTGACCGTCAAGGCCGACGGTTCCACCATCGTCAATGTGTATTATTCCCGCAACGAGTACACGCTGACGTTCCAGGTATATAAGAAAAGCGGCGGTATTTTTGGCGGATGGAACTGGACCACCGTCGCCACCATCAAGGCTAAATATGAAGCCAACATCGCGGACAAATGGCCCATCGTGGGAACCGACGGTACCCATTATGACGGCTGGGGCTGGGACAATGCAGGTGACAACAGCAGTTTCCTGGTTGTGAGCACGGAGCAGATGCCCGGCGAGAACGTGACCTACCACGGCAAGGATATGGGCAACGAAGCCACGGTTTACTATTATGTGGAAACGCTGCCCGGCCAGCGTGGTGATACCAGCTTCGGCGGCAAGAATTTCACCCTGTACAAAACCATTCCGGTAGGCTCCACCATTCTGACAAAGGATGAAGAGTTCCACCCCATTCAGGGCTTCGACCGTTACGGCTCGAATCCTGAGTTCCAGGGAGACAGATGCTATATCAGAAACGGAAAGGCCTATTTGTACTATTCGCGCAACAGCTATGACCTGACGTTCTACAACTACAACGGCGTGGATAAGACGACCCAGCTGCTGTATCAGGCCAGCCTGAGCGATCAGAACTACACGCCGAGCCGTCCTTCCTCTCTGCCGGAGTACTACACCTTCCAGGGCTGGTACACCACAGAGGACTGCCTGCCCGGAACGCAGGTGGATTTCGGCAGTGCGACCATGCCGGCCGGCGACCTGATCGTCTATGCCAAGTGGGCGGCGCCGGTCTATACGGTGTCCTTCGACTCCAACGGCGGTACCCCCGTGGAGCCGCAGGAGGTAGAAGGCGGCAAAACGGCTTCCCGTCCGGCGGACCCCATTCGTGAGGGTTACACCTTCGCGGGCTGGTACGAGGACGCCGGCTTCGCAGGCAGCAGTTATGACTTCGAGGGCAAGCCCGTCAGCGCGGACATCACGCTGCACGCCAAGTGGGTGCCGGTCACAGTGACCAGCTACACGGTGCGTTATCTCATCAAAGATACCGGCGAAGCTTTGTTTGACGAAGTTGTGCGCCCGGGCAATGTGGGCGCCGCTGTGTTTGCCAATGCCAAGAGCCACAGCGATTATGTGGCCGATGCACTGTCCAAATCCATCAAACTGGAAGCGGCTGCATCTCAGAACGTCATCATGTTCTGGTACAGCAGACCCAGCGATTTGGACTATACCGTAAAATTTGTGGATGAAGAGGGCGCGCTTCTGGTAGAATATGACGGCACCCCCGTGTCCAGCACGCAGATCGTGGTTCGCGCCAGCGACTACACCATTCCTGCGGGCTATCAGGTCACGAATCCCTTCTATACGCTGCGCCTGCAGGGCGACGAAAGCCTGAACGTGGCGACCTTCGTGTGCAAACTGCAGGAGTATCAGATTACGTACCACCTGGACGGCGGCTCGGCGGAAAACCCCACCAGCTATACCGTCAAGTCCGACAACATCACGCTGAACAATCCCACACGGGATCATTATGAGTTCATCGGCTGGAGCGGCACGGGTCTGACCGGCAGCGACAATATGACGGTCACCATCCCCACAGGCAGCATCGGTGACCGCAGCTATACGGCTCATTGGAAACGCTCCACTTTCAACATCACCTATGCGGCCGATGCAAACGGCAGCGTCAGCCCCATGTCTGAAACCGTCAACGCGGGCGAGGACGCCGTGGGCTCTAAGGCCACTCCGGCAACCGGCTACCAGTTCACGAACTGGACCAACGAAGCGGGCGACGTGGTCAGCGAAAGCGCGACCTTTGCGCCGCAGGACGTTCTGGCCGATGCCACCTATACCGCACACTTTGCACCCAAGGATTATCAGGTCGTCTACAGCTGGACGGGCGCTCCCGACAGCGAGACCCTGCCTGAAAGCCAGACGGTGAAATTCAACGCATCCTACACGATCGATACCACTTACACCAGAGAGACCGTCGTAGAGACCACGGACGCCTATGGCAACGTGAATGGCCGCTACACCTTCAGCGGCTGGACCGATCCCAACAACGGCGTCATGACCACCGAGGGCGTCACCGTCACCGGCACCTGGACCTTCGAAGAAGTGGCAGTTGCCAAGTACGACGTGAACTACAGCTGGACGGGCGCTCC
>NZ_JBBMFA010000087.1:0-6415 GCF_040096265.1 Ruthenibacterium intestinale | reverse complement strand
GTCAAGGCGGTTTGACGATGCAGCCGCGCAAAAGGGGCCCCTGCCCGGCGTCGTTTTCTTACGGAACCCCGGCCAAACCGGCGTCCTTCTGGAACAGCGTTCTGCGGTCAGCCGCGCACCCAGTTGGCCTGCTGCACGCCTGCCACGCCCGTCATCTGGGCGGCAAAGTCCCCCGCGGTGCGCCGGCGGGGCAGAAACACCGTGTACACGTACTCGCAGTGGTCCTCGCCCGCAAAGCCGGACTGCTGGCGGAAGTGCAGGGTGTGCCGGGCCAGCTCCTGCTCCAGGGCGGCGGCGTCCACGGTTTTTCCCCGCACGATCAGGGTGCCTTTGTTGGTGCGCTCGCCCACCAGCCGGAACGCGAAGAACACCGCGCTGATGAAGCACACCGACAGCATGGACAGCACAAAGTTCTGGGTGCCCACCGAAAGGCCCGTCACCATGGACCAGAAGATGTACAGCGTGTCCCGGGCGTCCTTGACCGCTGTGCGGAACCGCACAATGGACAGCGCGCCCACCATGCCCAGCGAGATGACGATGTTGCTGCTGATCATCAGCATAATGACCGTGGTGATCAGCGTCAGCACCACATTGCCCGCGTTGAAGCTCTGGCTGTAGACCGTGGGCTCGGTGGTAAAGCGGTAGGTCAGGTAGATGACCGCCGCCGCGCACAGCGCCATGCACAGCACCAGAAACACCAGCACCGGGGTCAGCTCCTCGCTGTTGGTGTAGAAAAACTCCAGAATTTCCTGTTTGTTCATTGCCATACCCCTTTATAAAAGCTCGTTCAGCGCCCGGCAGTTCTCATATTTGCCGCAGGACAGCCGCGTGCGCTGATATCCCTTCAAAAGCCGCCGCACAAAGGGCGCCAGCTTTCGGTCAAATTTCACTTCCAAAACCACCAGACCCGGGTCCAGCAGCGGCCGCAGGACCACCGGTCCGTACAGCGTGGGCAATACGTCTGTACCGCGCACGTCGAAATCCAGCGTCACCCGGGTGTTGCGCACCCCCAGAAGCCAGGCCGAGCGCCGGTATTCCACCAGCCCCGCCGGCCGGTAGCCCCGGCTGGCCAGCGCGTACAGAAAATGCGCGTCCTCGTCGTCGGTGTCCAGCAGCGAGGAAAAATCCCCCCGGGCAAAGGCGTCGCACTGGTCCGCCGTCACCCACACCGAGGTCTTTTTCTGGTAATCGCCCTGCTTTTGCTTGCACTCCAGCTTGGCGCGGCCGCCTTCGCCGCCATACACCCGCAGCCGCAGCTTCTGCCGGGAAAACAGCCCGTCCACCTTATCCAGATAGTCCCGGCTGTCCGGCGTGTCAAAGTACAGGCTGCGCACCAGATAGCTGCCCGAAGGCCCGGCATTGTGGCTGTCCGCCGCCAGCGCCGCGTTCAGCTTGCCGCGCAGCTCGGCCGCCTGGGCGTCCGTGAGCAGATATTTGTGCTCGAACCGGGTCACCACCAGGTTTTGCATCGCGCTCCCTCCCCGCTGTGCTTCATTATAAGGCATTCCGTGCGCCGGAGCAAGAAAACCTTGGAATTTTGTCGGTTTTTGGTATAATAGCCTCTGAGAAGACGGAACGCAGGTTCCGCAGAGAAGGGAGATCACGGCATGAAGTATACCCGCAGACAGACGTGGATGTCGGCGCTGGGCCTGGTGGCCTGCTGCGCGGTCATCGCGGCCATCGTGCTGGTGGGCGTGCGGCTCAAACTGACCCGCGCGGACCCCTATCTGGCCGGACGGGATTATCTGCAGGCCATTCACGATACCTATCACACCAAGGGCGCCTACACCAGCGACCCGCTGACGTCCATCACGTTCAAAAGCGGCAACAACAGCGATCTGGATTTTGAGATCCAGGGCTATTTTGCGGACCGGGATCTGTATCTGTTCCTGCCGCCGCAGGTCAGCGAGCGTTCCCTGTGCGCCAGCTTCACGGCGCAGGGGACGGTGCGCCTGAACGGCCGCCGGCTGATCAGCGGCCTGACCCGGGCGGATTTCTCCGACGGGGCGTCGCTGGAGTGCGGCGACGCCGTGTACACCGTGCACATCCGGCGCACCAGCCTGCCCGTGATCGTGTTCGAGACCTTTGACGACGAGCCGGTGTACTCCAAAGAGCAGAAGGTCACCGCCGCCATCTCCCTGTACGACGCCGGGGGCGAGCTGACCTTCCGCCAGACCGGCAGCGTGCGGGTGCGGGGCAATTCCACCGCCCAGTATCCCAAGCTGCCCTACCACGTGGACCTCAGCGAGGAAACCAGCCTGCTGGGCCTGCCCGCCTCCCGGGACTATGTGCTGCTGGCCAATTTTTCCGACTCGTCTTTGCTGCGCAACACCATCACCCACACCATGGCGCGGGAGATGGACATCGACGCCGCCATGGACAGCCGGTTCGTGGAGCTGTACATGAACGGCCAGTACCAGGGCGTGTACGACCTGGGCACCCATGTGGGCGTGGAGACCGTGGGCCTTTCCGAAAAGGGATGGATCGCCGAGCTGGATGCCCGCACCGCGGGCACGCCCCTGTCCTGGAGCAGCCCGGTGTACGGCATTCCGCTGAAGATCAAGGACCTGGGGGAGGACATCCGCGAGAAGGCCGCCTGGAAGCAGATCCGCCAGGCGGTGACCGGTCTGGAGCAGGCGCTGGCCTCGCCGGATTTCACCTACAACGGCCGGCGCTATACCGAGCGCATCGACCTGGACTCCTTTGCCGTCAATTATCTTTTGCAGGAGCTTTCCAAAAACCGGGACTTTCACAACCCCTACAGCTCCTTTGTCTATGAGCGGGACGGCATTCTGTACATGGGCCCCGTGTGGGACATGGACCAGGGATACGGCAACGCCGCCGAGGAGCTTTACACTTCCGCGGACGGGCTGGTGCAGCAGGTACTCTGGTTCGAGCGCATGGCCCAGGACCCCGAATTTCAGGCGGCCGTGCGGGAAAAATTTGAACAGCTGCGCCCGTTTCTGGACGGGCTGGACACGTGGCTGGCCGAGCAGCACGCCCTGCTGGACAACGCCGCCACCAACAATTTCATCCCCACTTACATCGGCCTGAACGACCGCATGAACACCCCGGCGGACTACTCGCACAAAGCCATGGCCGACGAGCTGGGCTCCTGGATCAGCGCCCGGGCCGCCTGGCTTGCAGAAAACCTGCCCGGATAGGGCCGCGCATCCTTGCAGGCGCGCGCGCTTTCTGATATAATAAATTAGTTATCAGCCTGAGATTGGGCAGAGGATAGGAGAGGCAGCCATGAAAGAGCATTTCGATCCCTCTTACTCGTTTGTCGCCAACGAGGAAGAGATCCTGGATATGTGGGAAAAAGGCGACTTTTTCGGCAAACTGAAACAGAAGAATGCAAACGGACCCAAGTACCGTTTCATTGACGGTCCCATCACCGCCAACAACCCCATGGGCGTGCACCACGCCTGGGGCCGCACCCTGAAGGATACGTTCCTGCGCTACAAAGCCATGAACGGCTACCAGAGCCACTACCGCAACGGCTTTGACGGCCAGGGCCTGTGGGTCGAGGTCGAGGTGGAAAAAGAGCTGGGCTTTGAGACAAAGCGGGACATTGAGGAGTACGGCCTGGACAAGTTCACCGACAAGTGCATCGAGCGCGTGGTCAAGTACAGCAACGTCATCAAGAACCAGTCCAAGCGCCTGGGCCAGTGGATGGACTGGGACAACAGCTACTATACTTACAAAGACAACAACATCACCTCCATCTGGGCCGTTCTGAAAAAGTGCGACGAGAACGGCTGGATCAAGCAGGTGTACAAACCCATGCCCTGGTGCCCCCGTTGCGGCACGTCGCTGTCCGAGCATGAGATGAGCGGCAGCTACAAGGAAGTGGAGCACATCGCCGTGTTCTTCAAGGTGCCGCTGGTGGAAAAGGACGCCTACATGCTGGTGTGGACCACCACCCCCTGGACCCTGACCGCCAACGCCGCCCTGGCCGTGAACCCGGAGCTGGATTACGTGATGGCGCGCCTGGACGGGGAAGAGCACCCCATCATCATGGGCCGCACCTATTTTGAAAACAAGTTCGCCAAAAAGGGCGAAGTGCTGGAATCCTTCAAAGGCACCGACCTGGCGGGCCTGCACTACGAGACCTGCTTCCCCGAGCTGGAACTGCAGAAAGACACCGACCACCGCGTGGTCCTGTGGGACGAAGTACAGGACGACGAGGGCTGCGGCGTGGTGCACATCGCCCCCGGCTGCGGCGCCGAGGACTTTGAGCTGGGCAAAAAAGAGGGCATCGACGTGCTCATCCCCATCGACGAGTACGGCGTTCTGCTGCCCAGCTGCGGCGTGTTCGCGGGCCTGGGCGCCCAGGACGCCCGGGACCAGATCTTCGAAGAGCTGAAAAAGCGCGGCAAGATGTTCTACACCCACACCATCCGCCACAGCTACCCGGTGTGCTGGCGCTGCAAGACCCAGGTGCTGTTCCGCTGCGTGAAGGAATGGGCCATCGACGTGGAGGAGATCCGCCCCCGTCTGATCGCCAACGCCAAAAAGGTCAAATGGAACCCGCCCTATCAGGGCAAGCGCATGCTGGACTGGCTGACCAACATGTCCGACTGGAACATCTCCCGCAAGCGCTTCTACGGCCTGCCGCTGCCCTTCTATCCCTGCGAATGCGGCAAGGTCACGGTCATCGGCTCGCTGGAAGAGCTGCGTGAAAAAGCCGTGGACAAGTCCAAGGTGGACGCGCTGCCCCACCTGCACCGCCCCTGGATCGACGAAGTGGAGATCACCTGCCCGTGCTGCGGCAAGCCCGTCAAGCGCGTGGAAGCCGTGGGCGACGTGTGGCTGGACGCGGGCATCGTGCCCTTCTCCACCCTGAAATATTTTGAGGACCGGGAGTACTGGAAATCCTACTTCCCCGCGGAGTACGTGGTGGAGATGAAGGAGCAGGTCCGCCTGTGGTTCTACTCCATGCTGTTCATGAGCACCGTGCTGGTGGACGAGCCCCCCTACGAGCAGGTGGGCACCCACGGCATGGTCACCGCCGAGGACGGCAGCCGCTTCTCCAAAACCGGCTTCATGATCAAATTCGACGAGGCGGCCAACGTCATCGGCGCCGACGCCTCCCGTTATCTGTTCGCCTCCAGCCCCATGACCACCGACGTGCGCTTCGGCTACAATCTGGGCGACCAGGCAAAGCGCAAGCTGCTGGCCTTCTGGAACCTGTCCACCTTCTTTGCCACCTACGCGGAAGTGGACAAACCCTGCGTGGATGTGTCCAAGCTGGACGTGTCCAAGCTGGGCCTGGCGGACAAGTGGCTGGTCACGCTGGTGGACAACTTTGTGGCCAACGCCACCAACGCCTATGAGAACTATTCCACCAAGGACGTGATGGATCAGTTCGAAAAAGTGGTGGACGACATCTCCAACTTCTATGTGCGCATCAACCGCCGCCGCTTCTGGAAAGAGGGCGACAGCGAGGACAAGAACACCGCCTACACGGTGATGCTGTACGCCATCCGCACCATCAGCCAGGTGATGGCCCCGGCCATCCCGTTCCTGACCGAGCACGTCTGGCAGGAAGTGGTTCGCCGCTATTCCAACGAAAGCGCCGAGAGCGTGCACCTGAGCGCATGGCCCAAGGTGCTGGAAGGCGTGGACGTGAACGACCCGGTGCTGACCCAGGTGCAGGAAGTGCGCGACATCATCTCCCTGGCGCTGAAGCTGCGCAACGAAAAGCAGGTGCGCATCCGCCAGCCTCTGAGCACGCTGTATGTGTGCGGCAAGGACGGCAAGATCACCCTGGCGCCCCAGCTGGAGAGCGTGCTGGCCAGCGAGGTCAACGTGAAGAGCGTGGAGTTCCTGGAGGACACCAGCGCGCTGGAAGACGCCTACGCGGTGCTGGACTTCAAGAGGGCCGGCGCGGTGCTGAAGGGCGACGTCAACCACGTGAAGAACCTGCTGGCCGGCCTGGAGCCGGAGGACATGCAGGCGGTGGCCGCGGCGGTGCAGGCCGGCGGCGAGGTGCGTGTGCCGGGTTATGACGCGGCGCTGAGCGCGGAGATCTTCGCGCTGAAGCACGCGCCCAAAGCGCACCTGGCGGTGGCCGAGGACTTCGGCGTGACCGCGGCGCTGGACATGGCCATCACCGGCGAGCTGTATGCCGAGGGCTGCCTGCGCGACATTCTGCGCCAGTGCCAGGTGTTCCGCAAGGAGGCCGGGTTCGCGGTGTCCGACCGGATCTTCGTTCACTTTGAGACGGGCGAGAAGCTGAGCGGCGTGGTGGCCGCGAAGCTGGACTATCTGGAGAGCGAGCTGCTGGCCAAGGCCGGCGACGCGCCTCTGGCCGAGCCGGATTACACCGGCAAGCTGGAAGTGGACGGCGAGACCGTCACCGTGCAGCTGAAAAAGCAATGAGAGAATGCGTCCGCGCGGCAAATGCCGC
>NZ_JBBMFA010000086.1:0-6491 GCF_040096265.1 Ruthenibacterium intestinale | reverse complement strand
GGCGGAGCGCGCGGCGCGCAGGGAAGAACCGGCCCCGCAAAAGCGCCGCTGGAAATGGCCCTGGCAGAAATAAGCGGTGAACAGGACTGTGAAAAATAACGTGTAAACGTTATTTATAAAACAGGAGGTGTCTGAGATGGAGTTTGTGGACAAATGGAAAGAGGAATCATCTTATTCGGTGGATCGGGTCAGCCGCTGCACGATGTAGTGCTGCAGGTAACGCTGAAAGAAAAATTTTTCGGCACGGGTTCCGGCAACCTGACAGAACTGGAGAATGTAATGAATGCGCAGGCGAAAAAAGGTTATCGCCTCCATACCATTTCTACAGCCAGCGGCGGCAGCAAAGGATTTGGCGGCGGTGACCGGATCCAGGCGACCATGGTATTTGAAAAGCTGGGCTGAGGCGTTTTCTTTAAAAAGAGGGAAGACTTTGCGGTCTTCCCTCTTTTTTTGTCCCCTCTCAGCGAAAACACCCGGCCCCACGTGGGGCCGGGTGTTTTTTTGTCAACCGGCTTTTGTCGGCTTTTGGGTTTGTCCCACGGGCGGTACCGCATGCCCCATGGCGCGCCTTGTGCGCCCCATCGCCTTTTTTTTACAATGAGAACCAGAAAAGCAAGGCTTTTCCCGGCCCGCGCGGGCCGCAAAACCGCGAAAGGCCCGGGCAGGGCCTTCTGAAAAACATCCGCCGCCTGCGGGCGGCTTTGAAAGGGCGGGAACCGTTTGAAAAAGAAAACAGAATACTGGTGCACCGCCGAGGGGCTGGCGCTGCTGGAGGGCTGGGCCCGGGACGGCGTCAGCGAAAAGGACATTGCCGCGCGGTGCGGCGTGTCCGTGCCGCAGCTGCGGCGCTGGCGGGCCCAGTTCCCCGAAATGGACGAGGCCCTGCGCCAGGAAAAGGACGCCGCCGACTATCAGGTGGAGGCCGCCCTGTGGCGCAGCGCCGTCAACGGCAGCACCACCGCCCAGATCTACTGGCTGAAAAACCGGCGGGGCGGCGCCTGGCGCGACAAGCCCGAGCCCGAGGAGACCGCCAGCTTCGAGGACTGTCTGGCCGCAATCACCGGCGACGAATTTTAAATCGGATTTGCGGGCGGCTGCCCCGCCCGCGCGTTTTTTCCGGCCGGGAGAACGGCTGCCCCGCCCGCGCGTTCTTTGGCGCCCCCGCGGGGGGCGAAATCCCCGGGACGTCTCCCCCATGCACCCCGTTTACCTTGTGCAGCGCCCCGGCGAGCCATTCCCCGAATCCCACATCACACCGAAAGGAGGAAGCCCATGGCGGTAAACACACAGGCGTACATGGAACAGTATCTGAAGATCCGGGCCAAAAACGGCCGGCTGGTGCCGCTGGTGCTCAACGGCCCCCAGCAAAAGCTGTACGATGCCCTGGCCGCCCAGTACAAGGCGGGCAAGCCCATGCGGGCCATTGTGCTGAAGGCGAGGCAGATGGGCTTTTCCACCCTGACCGAGGGGCTTTTGTTCAAGCGCACGGCCACCCGGTTCCACGCCCGCAGCGGCATTGTGGCCCACACCGACGAGGCCGCGGCCAACCTGTTCTCCATCACCAAGCGCATGTACGCCCACCTGCCCCACGCGCTGCGGCCCCGGTGCGGCTCCAACAGCGCCCGGGGCATGCAGTTTTCCCGGCTGGACAGCGCCATCCGGGTGATGACCGCCGGGGGCGAGGGGGTGGGCCGGTCGGATACCTTCCAGAACCTGCACCTCTCCGAATACGCCTTCTGGCCCGGGGACAAGGAGGCAACGCTTTTGGGCCTTTTGCAGGCGGTGCCCGCCCAGCCGGACACGCTGGTGGTCATCGAGAGCACGGCCAACGGCTACGAGGATTTTCAGGCCCGGTGGGCGGCGGCCGTGGCCGGGGAGAGCGACTTCGCCCCGGTGTTCTGCGCCTGGTGGGAGCAGCCCGAGTACCGCCGCCCGGCCCGGGGGCTGGTGCCCACCCGGGAAGAGCGGCAGCTGCAGCAGCGCTACGGTTTGGACGATGAGCAGCTGAGCTGGCGGCGCTGGTGCATCCGCAACGCCTGCGGCGGGGACGAGCGGCTGTTCCGGCAGGAGTACCCGTCCTGCCCGGAAGAGGCCTTCCTCACCACCGGGGCGTGCGTGTTCGACAAAGAGACGGTGCTGGAAAGGCTGGGCCGCGCGCCCCGGGGCCTGACCCTGCGGCTGGACGAGGCGCTGGATGGCCAGACCCTGCGGCTGGCCGGGGTGTGCCAGGACCCGGACGGCGGCCTGACCGTGTACGAGCGGCCCCGGCCCGGCGTGCCCTATGTGATCGGCGCGGACACCGCCGGGGACGGCAGCGACTGGTTCGTGGCGCAGGTGCTGGACAACACCACGGGCCGGCAGGTGGCCACGCTGCGCCGCCAGTACGACGAGGACGCCTTCGCCCGGCAGTGCATGTGCCTGGGCTACTGGTACAACACGGCGCTGCTGGGCATTGAGGTGAACTTTTCCACCTTCCCGGTGAAGGAGTGCCAGCGGCTGGGCTATCCCCGGCTGTACACCCGGCAGACCGAGGACACCTACACCCACCGGTACCAGAAGCGCTACGGCTTTCGCACCACGGCCCTGACGCGGCCGCTGCTGGTGGCGGGGCTGGTGCAGCAGATGCGCCAGGACCCCGCATCCGTGCAGGACCGCACCACCCTGTGGGAGATGCTGAGCTTTGTGAAGAACGAGCGCGGCCGCCCCGAGGCCATGGCCGGGGCCCACGACGACTGCGTGATGGCGCTGGCCATCGCCCATTATATCCGGCCCCAGCAGGCCTACACCACCGACCGGGAGCAACGGGGCGACCCGGAGCTGGAGAGCTTTCTCAATTACGGATGAAGAAAGGAGCAGACCATGTTTCTCACACGAAAACAATACGACGAACTGTGCGCCCGGTTGGCGGCGCTGGAGGCGCTGGTGCGGCCCGCGGCCCCCGGCGGCGACCTGGCCGACCAGTGGCGCAACTTCTGGGCCTACAACGGCGACCCTCAGATGGGAGGTGACGGCCGATGAGCCAGCCGGACGCAGCCGCCCTGTGGCGGGAATACGGGGAGGGCGAGGCCTTTGACAACGCCCTGGGCCTGTACGAGACCGTGGAGCGCAACGAGGACTTCTATACCGGCAACCAGTGGAGAGGCGTGCGCGCCCCGGATCTGGACAAGCCGGTCATCAACGTGCTGGCCCGGGTGGTGAAGTTCTGCATCTCCTCCATCATGTCCGACGACATCGCCGTGGGGCTGGACACCTTCGAGGGCGGCGCCCGGCAAAAAACCGTGACGGACATGCTCAGCGCCCAGTTCAGCGAGATCATGGAGCAGACGGCCTTCAAGAAAAAGGCCCGGGAAGTGATCCGCAACGCCGCCGTGGACGGGGATGGGTGCATGCACTTTTATTTCGACCCCGACGCCGAGGCCCCGGCCGCGGGCTTTGCGCCCACCCCGGGCATCATCCGGGCGGAGATTCTGGAGAACACCGCCGTGCACTTCGGCAACCCCCAGAACGCGGACGTGCAGAGCCAGCCCTACCTGCTGCTGGTGTACCGGCGGCTGGTGCGGGACGTGCGCGCCGCGGCCAGTGCCCGCGGCGTGCCCGAAGAGGACATTGTCCCCGACGAGGACGACCACCGCCACGGCGACGCCCCGGAAAACGGAAAAGTGACGGTGATCCGCCGTTACTGGAAGGAAAACGGGACGGTGTGGTTCTGCGAGGCCACCAAGACCGCCCTGGTGCGCCCGGCCACGGACACGGGGTACCGGCAGTACCCGGTGGCGTTTTTCGCCTGGGAGAAGGTGAAAAACCAGTACCACGGCCAGGCGCTGGTGACGGCGGTCATCCCCAACCAGATCTACATCAACAAGCTGTTCGCCATGGCCATGCAGCATGTGAAAATGATGGCCTTCCCCAAGGTGGTGTACAACAAGAACCTGCTGCCCGGCGGCTGGGACAACCGGGTGGGGGCGGCCATCGGCGTGCCCGGGGACCCGGGGTCGGCCATTGCGGCCAACTTCCGGGCGGCGGACATGTCCAACCAGGTGATGGAGCTGCTGAACACCATGATCGACTACACCCGGGACACCATGGGCGCGTCGGACGCGGTGCTGGGCAACATCACGCCCGAGAACACCTCGGCCATCGTGGCCACCCAGAAGGCCACCAGCATGCCGCTGGAACTGCAGAAGCAGGACTTCTACGCCTTTGTGGAGGACAGCGTGCGCATCTGGCTGGACATGATGCAGCGCAACTACGGCGTGCGGGCCGTGCGCATGACGGACGAGACCGGCGCCGAACAGGTGGTCCCCTTCGATTTTTCGTCCCTGCGCTCGCTGCGCCTGCATTTGAACGTGGAGATCGGCGCGGCCACCTACTGGAGCGAGGTCATGCAGGTGCAGACCCTGGACCAGCTGTTCCAGAACGGGGTGCTCACCGACGCCGAGGCCTATCTGGAAAACCTGCCCAAGGACTGCATCACCGGCCGGGACAGCCTGATCCAGGCCATCCGCCGGCAGAAGGCCCAGGCGGCGCTGCCGGCCGGGGAGGTGATGGCATGAAGTGCCCGGTCTGCGGCCGCCCGGCCCGGGTCCTGCACGTAGACGAGCGGGACCCCGCGGGCGTGCGCATCACCTGGCTGTGCCCCAACCCGGCGTGCAGCCGTTACAAGCAGGCCTGCGGCGAAGAGCTGCGGCCCATTTCACAGGTTCACCCGGCGGACAAGCCGGATTGAGCCTCCCAAAGCCGGACAAGGCGGAAAGGAGCGCAATATGGAAGAAGAGACCCAAGTCACCCGGACGGACGAAGCGCTGTTCGACTGGGGCGAGGCCGGACAAGACCCCGCACCCCAGCCCGAGCCCGCGGCCGAGCCGGAACCCACCCTCACCGTGAAGTACCACGGCAAGGAGCAGCAGATTCCCATGACCGAGGCGCGCACCCTGGCCCAGAAGGGCATGGTGTTTGACGACGTGTCCAAAAAGCTGGACGCGGCGCTGCCGGCCTTTGAACTGATGGGCCGGTACGCCCAGGCGGCGGGCGTCAGCGTGGAAGAGTACGTGGACAAAGCCCGCAGCCAGCTGGACGCCGGGGCCCCGGCGCCGCTGGGGGCGGACCGCCGCCGTCAGTTTGTGGAGCTGCTGACCCGCTATCCCGACGCGGTGGACGGCACCGGCCGCCTGCCGGATTCGGTGATGGCCCAGGTGGCCCGGGGGGAAAGCCCGGTCCACGCCTACGAGCGGTACGCGCTGGAGCAGTACCGCATGGGCGAGCAGGCCCGCCGCACGGACCAGCAGAACCGTGCCAGCGTGCCGGGCTCGGCCCGGGGGCTGGGCGCGGCTTTGCCCGCGGACCCCTTCACGGCCGGGTGGGACAGCGAGAACTGATGAGAGAAAAGGAGAGAGAACATGGCAGGACAGACCGTACATCTGCATGAAAAGTACGCCAAAAAGCTGGATCAGGCCTTCACGCTGGAAAGCGTGGTCAAGGGCCGCCTTTGCCGGGAAGAGGAGTTTGTGGGCGCGCGCACGGTGCGCATTTCCAACGTGGACACCGTGCCCCTGAACGACTACGACCGCGCGGCCACCTCCAACCGCTACGGCACCCCCACCGAGGTGGGCGACACCGTGCAGGAGCTGACCATGACCCAGGACAAAAGCTTTTCGGCGGTGATCGACAAGGGCAACAGCGTGGACCAGTGCATCAACAAAGCGGGCCGGTTCATGAAGATCGAGACCGAAGAGGCGGTGATCCCGGCCTACGACAAATACTGCCTGGGCCGCCTGTGCACCCTGGGCGGCACCATCGCGGGCACGGCCGAGGCCATCGGCAAGGACAACGTCATCCAGCGCATGAGCGCGGCCCGGCAGACCTTCGTCAACGGCAAGGTGCCCGTGGCCAACCGCACCTGGTACGTGAACACCGGGGTGTTCAACGCCCTGGTGGAAACCGACCAGTTCAAAAATCTGGAGAAGCTGGGCGTCAAGGCCGTGGCCAAGGGCCAGGTGGGCGAAATGTTCGGCGCGCCGGTGGTGGAGGTGCCGGACGAGTACCTTCCCAAGGGGGTCAACTTCCTGCTGGTGCACAAGCGCGCGGCCTGCGCGCCGGAGAAGATCGGCGACAACAACCTGCACATCGACCCGCCGGGCATCAGCGGCAACCTGATCGAGGGCCGCTATTACTACGATTGCTTTGTCTACGGCCACAAGGCGGTGGGCATCTACGTGGACGTGACCACGGGCGACGGCGTGGAGGTGCTGGCGGCGCCGGAGATCTCCGCCACCGACGGCGCGGTGACGGCGGACGGCACCGTGTGGTATACCACCGACGGCACGGACCCGCGCTACAGCGCCACCCGCAAAATGGGCAAGGCCCCGGGCGCCGAGGCGGGCACACGGGTGCGCGCCTATCAGGAGACGGAAGGCAAGTTCCCCTCGCCGGTGGCAGAAAAAGAGATCACCGGCTGAGCCGTGGCGGGGGGGGGGGGGGGGGGGGGGGGGGGG
>NZ_JBBMFA010000085.1:0-48069 GCF_040096265.1 Ruthenibacterium intestinale | reverse complement strand
GCCCTGTTCCCGCGGGAACAGGGCGCGCCTTTTTATGCGGCAAAAAGCGCCCGCCGCTTTCAAAAGCGGCGGGCGCCGGGGTTTGTGCGATGGATCAGAACTCCAGCTCCATCAGGCGGGACAGGGCCAGAATGTAGATCTTCAGGCTCTGCAAAAGACGGGCCACGGGCACGCCCTCGTTGGCGCCGTGCATGGCTCCCACAAAGGCAGGCATGGGTTCCTGGGGTTCTTCCATGCCGAAGCTGACCGCGTTTTCAAAGTGGCGGGCATAGGTGCCGCCGCCCATGGTGAAGGGCTTTTTGTTCTGGCCGGTCACTTCGTTGTAGGTGTCGATCAGCGTGCGGATGGCAGGGGAGTCCGGCTCGATATAGAAGGGCACGGCGGGTTTTTCGCCCGCGAAGGAAGCGCCGAACCGGGCCGCAAAGGCGCTCAGCTTTTCGCACATCTCATCGGCGGTGATGCAGGTGGGATAACGAATGTCGATGGTCTGGCACAGCCGGCCGTCCCGGGTTTCCACCGTGCCGCCGATGCAGGTCAGCGGGGTGAACACCTTGTCTTCGCAGTCAATGCCCGCAAACGAGCCGTCGGTCACGCGCAGCAGTTCGCGCTCCATGCGCAGCGCCGTGTTTTCCTCTTCCGAGCACAGGTCGTGGTCCAGCAGGTAGTCCACCACCAGCGCGATGGCGTTGACGGTCCCCTCGGGCAGAGAGGCGTGGCCGCCCTTGCCGTATCCGGTGATGCGCACCAGGCCCTCGCCCTCCTGTGTCACCTTCACACGGTCCGTGTCCGCAAGACCGGCTGCGTCGGCCTTGACGATGGCGAAAGCGCGGTCGGGCACCACGTTAGTGGCAACGCCGCCCTCCATCCGGACCAGGTTTCCGGTCAGGGCAGCGCTGGTAAATGTGCCGCCGTAGTGGCCTTTTTCGCCGTATCCCACCGGAAATTCTCCGTCCGGCGTGAAACAGAACGCGGGCTGCGGATAGCGGGACAGGTAGTAGTCCACATCTTCCATGCCGGTCTCCTCGGCGCAGCCCAGCAGGATGCGCAGCGTGTAGGGCAGCTCTTCGCCCTGCTCTTTGAAGAACTTGGCCGCATACAGCGTCAGCACCGCGGGGCCCTTGTCGTCGGCGGTGCCGCGGCCGATGACGTAGCCGTCCCGCTCCACCAAATCAAAGGGGTTTGAATCCCAGCCGTTGCCCTCGGGCACTACGTCCAGATGAGCAATGGTGGCGATTTGCTTTTCACTTTTGCCTGTGATCTGCGCATAGCCCATGTAGCCTTCGCAGTCGTGGGTCTCCAGCCCGAAACCGCGGGCCATGTCCAGGGCGGTGTCCAGCGCTTTGCGCACGTCGGCGCCGAAAGGCGCGCCGGGTTCGGGTGCGCTCTGCACGCTGGGAATGCACACCAGCGTCTTCAAATCGCGCAGAAGAGCGTCCTTGTTCTGTTCAATAAAAGCATCGATTTTCTGAATGCGTTGTGAATCGTTCATGGTTTGTTTCTCCCTGTTGTTTGAGTTTCTATCCCTTATTATAGTATAATGAAAAAAATACGCAAGAGAACGCAGGAGGCGTCCATGAAGAAAAACATTTTGTTCGCGCTGGTCATTCTGGCAGCGGCCGGCGCGCTGGTTCTGTGGGGCGCAGGCCGGGGCGCGGGCGCCCAGGCGGTGGTCAGCGTGGCGGGTGCCGAAACGCAGCGCATCCCGCTCTCCCGGGACGGGACCTATTCCATAGAGGGCGCGCCTTTTCCCGTGACGCTGGAAGTGCGGGACGGCGCCATCCGCTTTGTGGACAGCCAGTGCCCCGACCATATCTGCGAAAACTTCGGCTGGCTGAGCAAAGAGCACGACCAGGCGGTGTGCGCCCCGGCAGGTGTGGTGGTCAGCGTGGAGGAGTGAAGACTTTTTTCGTCAAAAAAACAGCTGTGCCCCTTGCGTGGGGCCCGGTGGGATGGTATCATAAATTCATGTAAGGTTTTTGAAAAATAAATGTCAACTTTCTGTAAACGAAGCGGCCGGAGCACATACGAGCCGCTTTGTTTTTGGGAAGAACGTTGTCAGCCGGAGGAATTTATGACGGTTTTTGACGTGATCAATCTTGCAGGCGGTATTGCGCTGTTTTTGTACGGCATGAGCATCATGGGTTCCGGCCTGGAAAAAATTGCCGGCGGAAAAATGGAAAGCATTTTGCAGAAGCTGACCGCATCCACCATCCGCGCGGTGCTGCTGGGTGCGCTGATCACCGGCATCATCCAGTCGTCGGCAGGTACCACCGTCATCGTGATCGGTCTGGTCAATTCCGGGATCATGCAGCTGAGCCAGGGCATCGGCATCATCATGGGTGCAAACATCGGAACAACGGTCACCGGCCAGCTGATCCGTCTGTCGGAGATGTCCGGCGGCAGCACCTGGATGGAGTTCTGCAAACCCGATACCTTCGCGCCGCTGGTGGCCTTTGCGGGGGCCATTCTGTATGTGTTCATCAAGGCGCCCAAAAAGCGGAACATCGGCCAGATCATGATGGGCTTTGGCCTTTTGTTCACGGGCATGGGCATCATGACCAGCTCGGTGGAACCGCTGCGCGACTCGCCCCTCTTCATTCAGCTGTTCACCTCGCTGCAAAACCCCATTCTGGGCGTTCTGGCGGGCATGCTGGTCACCATTGCCATTCAGTCCTCCTCTGCGTCGGTGGGCATTCTGCAGGCTCTCTCCAGCACCGGCGTGGTCACCTGGGGCAGCGCCATTCCCATCATTCTGGGCCAGAACATCGGCACCTGCTCCACACCGCTGATCGCGTCGGTGGGCGCGTCCAAAGCGGCCAAGCGCAGCGCCGTGGTCCATCTGTATTTCAACGTCATCGGTTCGCTGGTCTTTCTGGTGGTCATCTACGGCCTCAAAGCACTGTTCCAGTTCACCTGGTGGGATGAGCCCATCGGCATGGGCGACATCGCCAACTTCCACACCCTGTTCAATGTAGTGGTCACGGTGATGTTCATCCCCTTCGTGCGTCTGCTGGCAAAACTGGCGGAAATGACCATTCCCGATTCTGCCGGGGAGAAAACCGAAGTGGAGATCCCCGTGCTGGACGAACGCCTGATCACCTCGCCGGCCGTAGCCATTCAGCAGGCGAAGAGCGCCGTGGAGACCATGGCGCGCAACGCGCAGCTGAACTACGCCGCCGCCATCCCCGTGCTGTACAGTCATGACAGCGAGACGCTGAACCTGATCCACCAGCGGGAAAACATCATCGACCAGCTGGAGGTGGCCATCAGCAACTATCTGGTGAAAATCACCGACAAAGAACTGAGCGAGAACGAGAGTCACGCGGTCAGCGAGCTTTTAAACTTCATTGTGGAATACGAACGCATCGGCGATTACGCCATCAATGTGTGCGAGCGGTCGGGCGAGATGTTCGACAAGGAATTGTCGTTTACGGACAAGGCCAAAGCGGAACTGGCTGTGGTGGACAAAGCACTGCAGGAGATTCAGGACATCACCCTGCGCGCCTTTGAACAAAGCGACGCGACGGTGGCCGAACAGGTGGAGCCGCTGGAGGAGACCATCGATTTGATGATCGAGACCATGCGTTCGCGCCATATTCAGCGCCTGAAGACCGGCGAGTGCCAGATCGACGGCGGCACCATTTATCTGGAAATCCTCACCAATCTGGAGCGCATTTCCGACCACTGCTCCAACATTGCGGCCCGCATTGTGGGCAGTGAAGCGGATGTGGGCAATTTCGACGCCCACGCGTTCCGCCGGAACATGCACGACGGCTTTGTGCCCAATTTCAACGAAATGCTGGCAAAATACAAAGAAAAATATTACGAGCCTCTGTGTGAGATGTGAGAGACAGCTGCATCAAACGGGAGCGAGGGTGTGCCCTTGCTCCCGTTTTTGGTTGTGCGCCCGGCAGAACATAAAAAACGGCATGGCCCGAGCCATGCCGTTTTGCAAACCGTTTTGTCCGGCGCGTGTTTAAAACGCGTCCTCTTCGTCCTCGCCGTCGGAATAGATTTCAATGTAATCCGGGGTGGTCTTTTTGTCCCAGTACGCCAGCGCGCACACGGCCGCCGCGATCACTGCCAGCCAGCCCAGAAGTTTCAACACGAATTTCATCCTCAATACGCCTCCTCATTTTTCAATAGGGAACCACCAGAAGGGAGTCAAACCCTCTGGACGTGGGCACAGGCCCGCCGGCCGGCACGGGGAAGGCCGCGCCGAAGGCGGTTTCCGTCCGGTCAAACAAAAACACATTTCCGGGCAAAAGCATCCCGGCGTGGGGCGCACAGCCGAACCAGGTTTGGAACACATCGGCCTCCAGCACGCTTTCCGCGCCCCAGTATTCGCCCTGCTCGTCCTGTCCGGCCAACTGCCGAACACAGGGCGCCGTCAGGGTCTGCCGCAGCACATCGTCCTCGTACAGCGCCAGCTGACAGGGGGCGTCCTTGGCCAGCACGGCGAACAGATAGCGCCGCGCCGTGTCGTCCGCTGTCACGGCAAGCCCGATGCGGGCAGTGGCGGGGGGCTCGCCGTCAAACACCGTGACGCTGTAGTGCAGCGCTCCCTTGTGCACATAGCAGCGAAGATAGGAATAAACCTCTCCGCGCCGGGGCTGGCCATAGAATTCGGTCACCTTCAGCGCGGGCAGCGTCTCGAACGCAAGGGGCGAGGCGCTGTCAGTAACAAGAAACGGCAAAACGTTCCCTCCCGCAAAAAAGCTGTATAAGTTAGTATACCACATCGCCGGCGCGAAACGCAATGTTCGAGTTTGTGAAAGATTTATTTTTTGTTGACAGCGTCCCGCTGAATGTTAAAATAAAATAATGAAGGATTGCGGTTTTCTGCCCGCGGGCAGAGCCGTGAGAAGTAAGGAAGAGAAGAGGGATCACACTGATGTTAGCCAAACTGAAACGCAGCGCTGAAGGCGCGCGCGTGCCGCACCACAAAGGTACGGCGGAGCTGGCAACCGAGAAGATGCCCCTGCCCGAGAAGATCGTGCTGCCCATGCAGCAGCACATTGGCGCGCCCTGCACCCCTGCGGTGAAAAAGGGCGACACCGTCTATGTGGGCACCGTGGTGGGCACGGCGGGCGGTTTTGTCAGCGCGGACATCCATTCCGGCGTTTCCGGCACGGTGGAAGCGGTGGACAGCGTCCACATGCCCAACGGCGCCGTGGTTCCGGCAGTGGTCATCAAACCGGACGGAAACCAGACCCCCGACCCGGCCTGCAAACCGCCGGTGGTGACGGATGCGGCCAGCCTGGTGGCTGCGGCGCGTGCCTGCGGCCTGGTGGGCCTGGGCGGCGCGGGCTTCCCCACTGCGGTGAAGCTGTCGCCCAAGAATCTGGACCAGATCGATACACTGGTCATCAACGGCGCCGAGTGCGAGCCGTACATCACGGCCGACAACCGGGAATTCCTGGAGTGCAGCGATACTGTGATGCGCGGTGTGGCGGCCGTCAAAGAGTACCTGGGTATCCAAAAGGTCATCTTCGGCATCGAGCGCAACAAGCCCGAAGCCATTGATCTGATGTTCAGCCTGACCAAAGGCGACAGCAGTTATTCGGTGCAGCCTCTGGACAGCCGCTACCCCCAGGGCGCGGAAAAAGTGCTGATCGAAAAGACCACCGGCCGGGAAGTTCCCCGGGGCGGTCTGCCCAGCGATGTGGGTGTGATCGTGATGAACGTGACCACGGTGTCCACCCTGGGCAAGTTCCTGGATACAGGCATGCCGCTGACCACCAAACGCCTGACCGTGGACGGCGACGCTGTGACCACGGCCAAAAACGTGGAGGTCATCATCGGCACGCCCATGCAGGACGTGCTGGCATTCTGCGGCGTGAAAGAGGACATGGAAAAGCTGATCATGGGCGGCCCCATGATGGGCACTGCCGTGTTTGATCCCTCGTTCCCCGTGCTCAAACAAAACAACGCGCTGCTGGCATTTTCCGGCAAGAAGGCGCACCTGCCTGCGCCCGGCCCCTGCATCCGCTGCGGCCGCTGCATTGCGGCCTGCCCGCTGGGTCTGTCCCCGGTGGAGATTGCGGGCGCTTTCACAAAAGGCGATGTGGACGGGCTGAACCGGCTGATGGTGGATTTGTGCATGGGCTGCGGCAGCTGCACATTTGTGTGCCCGGCCAAGCGGCCGGTGGCGCAGACCATGAGCCTGGCCAAGGTCATGCAGAAGAACGGAGGGAAGAAGTAACGAATGGAACCGAAAAAATTAGTGGTTACCGCATCCCCTCATATTGTGGACCAGTCCTCCACCCGCGGGCTGATGGGGCATGTGATCATTGCGCTGATGCCCGCTCTGGTGGCCAGTGCCTTCATCTTCGGCTTCCGGGCATTGCTGGTCACAGGTGTGACCGTGGCGGCCTGTGTGGGCTTTGAGGCACTGTACTGTGTTTTGATGAAAAAGCCTGTTCCCGTGGGCGACCTGTCCGCGGTGGTCACGGGCCTGATTCTGGCGTTCAACCTGCCGGCCACCATTCCTCTGTGGATCGCCGTGGTGGGCGCGTTCATCGCCATTGTAGTGGTAAAACAGCTGTTCGGCGGCATTGGCTGCAACTTTGCCAACCCCGCGCTGGTGGGCCGCATCGCTCTGTTTGTGGGCTTTGCGGGCCGCATGACGGCGTATGCTTTCCCCGAGACGGACATTGACGTGCTGGCTACTGCCACGCCGCTGGTGGCGGGCAAGAGCCTGTCCAGCATGGACATGCTGTTCAACCTGGCCTTCGGCATCCACGGCGGCGTGCTGGGCGAGACCTGCTCGGTCATGCTGCTGCTGGGCGGCATTTACCTGATCGTCACGCGCACCATCTCCGCGGCCATTCCGGTGGCCTATCTGGGCACTGTGGCGGTCCTGAGCCTTGTGTTTGGCCAGGACGTGGTGCTGCAGCTGCTGGGCGGCGGCCTGCTGCTGGGCGCGTTCTTCATGGCCACGGACTATGTGACCAGCCCCTTCACCCTGAAGGGCAAAATCGTGTACGGCATCGGCCTGGGCGTCATCACCTGCGCCATCCGGTTCTGGGGCAACATGGCCGAGGGCGTCAGCTTCTCGCTGTTGATCATGAACCTGCTGGTTCCGTACATCAATGACCTCACCCGTCAGAAACCGCTGGGAGGTGTGAAGTCAAAATGAAAAATGTGTGGAACGATTTTGTAAAACCCATTGTGGTTTTGGGTGTCATCTGCCTGGTGGCCAGCGCGCTGCTGGCAGGCACCAACGGCCTGACGGCTCCCATCATTCAGGCCAATACCGAGCGCACGGCCAACGCCAACCGCACCGAGCTTTTGCCGGAGGCGGACACCTTCACCAAAGTGGAGTGCACGGTGGAAGGCGTGACCGAGGCCTACAAAGCGGACAACGGCGCGGGCTATGTGATCACGGCCGCGTCCAAGGGCTACGGCGGCGACGTGCCCGTGATGGTGGCCTTTAACAGCGAGGGAACCATCACCGCGGTGAAATTCCTGGACAACGACGAGACCCCGGGCCTGGGCCAGAAAGTGAAAAACGAGGACTTCAGCGGCCAGTTTGCGGGCCGTGAGGCACAGGAGATGACCCTTGAGGACATCGACGCCATCTCCGGCGCCACCATTTCCTCCCGCGCGGCCGTCAACGGCATCAACAGTGCCATTGAAGCGTACAACGTGCTGTCCGGCAACAGCGAGGGAAAAACCGAACTGACTGCGGACGAGATCCGCGCGGCGGTGCTGCCCGATGCGGGCGAGCTGACGCCGGTGGAACTGGATGCGCCGGGCGTGACCGAGGCGTACAAAGGCTCCAATTACGGCTACCTGATTTATGTGGAAGGCGCGGGCTACCACGACAAACCCATGTACGCGGCGGTGGGCTTTGACGATGACGGTGTCATCACGGGCCTGTGGACCGACGGCATGGGCGAGGGCGAGCCTGTGCGCGAAGCCTTCACCGGTCTGGGCCTGGCTGACCAGCTTATTGGAAAAACCGATGCGTCCGAATTTGACGGGGTGGCCGGCGCCACCATGTCCAGCGATTTGATGCGCAAAACCATTCAAATGGCTGTAGACGCGTTTCAACTGGTAAAGGAGGCGTAAAAGGATGAGCGGAAAACTGAAAATTCTCACCAACGGCCTCCTGAAAGAGAACCCCTCTCTGCGCCTGGTGCTGGGCACCTGCCCCACTCTGGCGGTGACGACTCTGGCCGTGAACGGCCTGGGCATGGGCCTGGCAGCCACCTTCGTGCTGATCTGCTCCAACATCGCCATTTCCGCTTTGCGGAAAATCATTCCCGACAAGGTCCGCCTGCCGGCCTACATCACAGTGATCGCCACCTTCGTGACGGTGCTGCAGATGCTGGTCAAGGCGTATCTGCCTTCTCTGGATTCGGCGCTGGGCATTTTCCTGCCGCTGATCGTCGTGAACTGCATCATTCTGGGCCGTGCGGAGATGTTCGCATCCAAACACGGCATTCTGGATTCGGCGCTGGACGGCCTGGGTATGGGCCTGGGCTTCACCCTGACGCTGATGGTGATGGGTTCCATCCGTGAGCTGCTGGGCGCGGGCACGCTGTTCGGCGTGCAGATCATGCCTGCCAGCGTGGACCCCATGACCGTGTTCATCACCCCGCCGGGCGGCTTCTTCGTGTTCGGCTGCCTGATGGCACTGGTGATCTGGATCGAGACCAAGACCAACAACCGCATCCCCCGCAAGATGGGGTGCGAGGGCTGCCCTGCCAAGGGTGCCTGCGCAGGCGGCTGTGAAAGCGGCGCACAAGCGGCGGAAGGAGGCGAGGCGTAATGGCGGCAAGTCTTGCAATGATCTTTTTCAGCATGATCCTGGTGAACAACTACGTCCTCGTACAGTTCCTGGGCATCTGCCCGTTTTTGGGCGTATCCAAAAAGCTGGATTCCGCCTTTGGTATGTCCTGCGCGGTGATTTTCGTCATGGCGCTGGCCACTGCGGCGACCTGGCCGATCTACACCTATATTCTGGAGCCCCAGGGCCTGGCTTATCTGCAGACCATCGTGTTCATCCTGGTCATTGCAGTGCTGGTGCAGCTGGTGGAGATCATCATGAAAAAATACATGCCTCCGCTGTATAAGGCGCTGGGCGTGTATCTGCCCCTCATCACCACCAACTGCGCGGTGCTGGGCGTGACCATCTCGGTCATCGACGAGGGCTACAACTTTGTCGAGAGCCTGGTCTGCGCGGTGGGCGCCGGCTTCGGCTTCATGCTGGCCATGGTGCTGTTCGCGGGCGTGCGCAAACGCCTGGAGGACGCCAAACCGCCCAAATGCTTCGAGGGTCTGCCCATCACGCTGGTCAGCGCCAGTGTGGTAAGCCTGTCTTTCATGGGCTTCGGCGGCATCATCGAAAATATTTTCGGCGCATAAAAGGGGGAGAAGGCATATGAGTATCGTAACAGCGGCGGTGGTCGTCACCGTCATCGGCCTTCTCGGCGCCGCCATCCTGGTGGTGGCCGCGCACTTTTTCCATGTGGAGGAGGACGAGCGCGTGGGCAAGGTGCTGGAGTGCCTGCCCGGCGCGAACTGCGGCGCCTGCGGCTATGCCGGCTGCGCCGATTACGCCAAGGCCATCGTGGCCGGCGCACCGGTGAACAAATGCGTTCCCGGCGGCGCGGCGTCTGCCCAGGGGGCTGCGGCCGTCATGGGTGTCGAGGCCGGCGAAGTGGTCAAGCGCAAAGCCATTGTGGCCTGCCAGGGCAGCTATGAGCACACCAGCGACAAGTACGCTTACGAGGGCATCGAAAGCTGCGCGGCCTGCGCGGCCCTGTACAAAGGCCGCTCCGCCTGCGAGTTCGGCTGTCTGGGCTACGGCGATTGCCAGAAGGCCTGCAAGTTTGATGCCATCATCGTGTCCAACGGGCTGGCCCGGGTCAACCCCGAAAAGTGCACCGGCTGCGGCGCCTGTGCCGAGGCCTGCCCCAAACACATCATTGAGGTTCGGCCGGAGAGCGAAAAACCCATGGTGCTGTGCGCCAACCGCGACCGCGGCGCTTTGACCCGCAAAGCCTGTACCGCGGGCTGCATCGGCTGCATGAAGTGCCAGAAAGCCTGCCCGGTGGAGGCCATCAAAGTGGTGGACAATGTGGCTCACATCGACGTGGACAAGTGCATCGGCTGCCGCAAATGCGTCAACGAGTGCCCGGTGCATGCCATCACAATTCCCAAAGTGGTTTGACACATTTTCAAAACCCGCGCAGTCCGAATGCGGTCTGCGCGGGTATTTTGCGGCTTAAAGTATATTTTTAATATAAAAATACTGTTTGTATATTAGAGAGGGATCGATTTGAACACGAAAACGGTTGGACCTGCCTTCTATAAAAGTCTGGCGGCCATAGCCCTGCCGGTGGCGCTGCAGAACCTGATCTCCTTCAGCGTGAACCTGATGGACACCATTATGCTGGGAAGCCTGGGCGAGGTGGCTCTGTCCGCCAGCAGCCTGGCCAATCAGGTGTTTTTCATCTACACGGTGGCGGTGTTCGGCATTGCCAGCGGCGCAACGGTTTTGTGCAGTCAGTATTGGGGCAAAAAAGACGTGGAAGCCATCCGCCGGGTGACGGCGCTGTCTCTGCGGCTGGCGGCGGCCGTGGGGGTGGGAACCACGGTGGTTCTGCTGCTGTTTCCCCGGCAGGTGATGCAGATTTTCACCAGCGAGGCGGATGTGATCGCCGCGGGAGTGGATTATTTGCGCATCGTCTGTTTTTCCTATTTGTTTTACGGTGTGACCGCCACGTTCCTGATGGTGCTGCGCAGCACCGAGACCGTGCGGATCTCGGTAGTCATTTACGCGGTGTCCTTTGTGGTGAATGTGGGCGGAAACTACGCGTTCATCTTCGGCCGGTTCGGTGCGCCCCGCATGGGGGTGGCCGGCGCGGCGGTGGGCACCGTGCTGGCCCGCGTGGCGGAATTCATTCTGGTGCTGGGGTACATGGCCTTTTGGGAAAAGAAGCTGCGCTTCAAGCCGCAGATGATCGCCCTGCCGTCCCAGGGGCTGGGCCGGGACTTGTGGCACTACGGTCTGCCGGTCATGCTCAACGAGCTGCTGTGGAGCCTGGCCATTTCCATGCATTCGGTGGTGCTGGGGCACATGGGCAGCGACGCAGTGGCCGCCAACAGCATCTGCTACATCATGTATGAGATGGTCACCAGTGTGATTCTGGGCGTGGCCAACGGTTCGGCGGTGCTGGTGGGCAAGATCATCGGGGAAGGGGACTGGGCTTATGCCCGGGCCTGCGTGTCCCGTCTGGTGCGGGTGTATGCCGTGCTGGGGGTGGTTTGCGCCGTGCTGGTGTTTGCCGTGGGGCTGCCCATGCTGGCGCTGTACGACATTCAGCCGGGTACCGTGGCGCTGGCCAAACAGCTGCTGGGGGTCTATGCGTTCGCCATGTTCTTCCAGGCGTTTACCTGCTCGCTGATCAGCGGCGTTCTGCGGGGCGGCGGCGACACGCGCTTTGCCATGGCGGTGGATGCGGGCTGCATCTGGGCCATGGTCCCGCTGGGTGCGGCGGCCGCGTTCCTGCTGGGCGCACCTGCCGCTGTGGTGCTGTTTGTGCTGAAATTTGACATGCCTGTCAAGGCGGTGCTGTGTCTGCGGCGGTTGGCCGGCGGGCAGTGGATGCGCAGCGTGACGCGATAACCGATTCGGCGAAGTGCTCTTTTGTAGGGTGCTTCGCCGTTTTTGCTGTGGCGGGAAAGCGGCGCTGTGGTATAATGCGGGTAGAACAACTGCAATTTCAGGAGGCAGATTATGATTTCAGCGGAAAAGAAAATGCTGCTGGCACAGCAGGTGGAAGCCATTGCCCGGAAAGCCGGAAAATGGATGGCCGGCCACAAAATCAGCCAGGTCACAACAAAGGGAGGCGTCTCCAACGTTGTGACGGACATCGACATCCAATGTCAGCGGCTCATCATTGAAGAATGCACCCGGTGCCTGCCGGAAAGCGTGATTCTGGCCGAGGAGGAAAACAGGCAGCAAATCGGTGAAGAATTTACCTGGGTCATCGACCCCATCGACGGAACCACCAATTATTTGTACGATTACCGGCATTCCTGTGTGTCCATTGCGCTCTATTATCAAAAAGAAGGGCTGATCGGCGTTGTCTACGACCCTTACCTGGACGAGTGCTTTGTGGGAATCGAAGGTGTGGGCAGCACCTGCAACGGACAGACGATCCGGGTGAGCGGCAACGACTTTTCCCATGCGCTGATGATGGTGGGAACGGCCCCCTACAACAAAGAAATGGCCGACAAAACCTTTGCCGTTCTGAAACGGCTGTTTGTGGAGACCCGCGACATTCGAAGAAGCGGAAGCGCGGCTTTGGACCTGTGTTATCTGGCCTGCGGCAGGATCGACGGCTTTTTTGAACCGGTGCTGCAGCCCTGGGACTACGGCGCGGGAAGCATCCTTGTAAGAAACGCGGGCGGAACGCTGGAAGCGATGACGGAAGGCGCTTTGACGCAGCTGAAGCCCACCGGGATCATTGCGTCCAACGGCACATGCCATGCCGCACTGCGAAGTGTGATTCTGGAGGGAGAAACAGGCTGACCGGGTGAAAAAACGCATGAACCGGCCGTGGGCTGCTTATACTGACAGAGAGGGAAAGGAGCAATGAATATGTTTGGCTTTTTCTGGACGCGCAGCGCCTCGCTGGGGCTGGCGTTGCTTTATATGGCACTGGGACTTGTGTTTTTGTTCTTCCCGGAGATGACAGGCACGGTGTTCTGCTGGGCGCTGGCCGCGGGCGCGGCCGTCTTTTCCGTGGGGCGGCTGGTGCGGTGGCGCCAGGCCGAGCAGGCGGGCCGCCGCGCCTCGGGCGAACTGGTCATCGGCCTGCTGTTTGCGGGTCTGGCCGTATTCTGCGTGCTGGGCGCGCGGGTGATCCTTTCCTTTGTGCCGCTGGTGTCCGGCCTTCTGCTTCTGGTGGACGGCGTGGGAAAACTGCCCCTGGCGCTGGACGCAAAGCGGGACGGCTCTTCGGTGTTTATACCGCTGCTGGCGTCGGCGCTGGTGCCGCTGGTTCTGGGAATCATCATGATCATGGACCCCTTTGGCGTGACCAGAGCGGTCATCCGTTTTCTGGGACTCAGCCTGCTTTTGGACGGAATCTGCGATCTGGGCACGGTGCTGTATGCCCGTTCCCAAGGTCAATAAAAAACGCCTGTCCCGGAAACCCGGGACAGGCGTTTTTGTGTGCGGTCGGATGGCCGCTTTTTTTCCAAAGGGAACGAACAGGAAGGGCAGCGCCCAAACGATCACGGACGTGAGCCAGCTGTTCCACCCAAGCCAAAAGAGCCCCTGCGCCACAAAGCCGCCCCACTGGCTGACTTCGGAATAGAAAACGGCAAAGGCTGCGCCGATGGTCGTGTGCTGTGTAAAATACGCAATCAGCCAGCCGGCCACGTTCAGAATCACCAGGCCCCAGACGGACCATCAGCTGAAAACAGATCCACCCAGCGGGGAGACAGTAGTCTGAAACTTTCCACCAGGAACGTTTCAGACTTTCTTTCACGGACGACACCTCCGCGTTCGGGACTTATTTTTTTAAAAGGCGTACAAGGGGAAAGTCCTCGTCCATTTCGTACAGCCGGCAGGCCACATCTTCCATGCGATGAGCGTCCGAAGAAAAAAACATCGGCTTTTCGGCAGGGAAGAAACCACAGCGGACCAGTTTGGCCGCGTGCTCCGGGTCGCGGACCTCCAGCAAATCAAAGTCCGTGTCCATGGGCCAGCCGCCCAGCACGGAAAACAGCGAGTAGCTGTCCGCGTCCGCGTGAGCCGGCACGGGAATGCCGCCCAGGGACCGGCACAGCGCTGCCGTTTGCGCCAGGGACAGATCCAGCGCGCCCGTCAACAGTTTCGGCACCTGGTCCAGCACCTGGTCGTTTTCATCCATGACCAGCTGCCGGCCCCAGATGGCCGGGTCGTAGGGAAAGGCAGGCAGCGCCCGGTACAGGCGCTCGGAAAAATCCAGCGCGGTCTCCACATCGGGAAAATAGCACAGCAGATGGATCTCTTCCCGGGTGTTGGCCTCTACCCCGGGCAGCAGCTGCAGCCCGTAGGCGTCGCAGGCAGCCTTGGCCGCCGGCAGGCTGAGGGCGCTGTTGTGATCCGTGACGGCGATCAGGTCCGCACCCGCCAGCTTGGCCAGCCCTGCCGCGGTGGCGGGGGTCAAATCGTCCTCAGCGCAGGGGGAAAGGCAGGTGTGAATGTGAAGATCCGCCCGCAGCGCGCTCACGGCGCAGGCGGCGTCAGCCCCAGTCGGGTGGCCGCCAGAAAGGACGCCTCAAATTCCGGAAGGTCGGTGGTATACAGTGTCACGCCCTGCTGTGCGGCACGCTGCACAGCCACCTCATCCCAGACGGCTTCGTGGCACAGCACCACGCAGGCGCAGTCCGCCAGCGCGGCCACGGCCACGGTGTTCACGTTGCCCATCACGGTGAACCAGATGTCACCTTCCTTGGCACGGCCCATGGCCCAGGACAGAAGATCGCCGGTGAAAACACCGGTCACCGTGCGCTCTCCGTCGCCCGCCGCAGGGCAAAAGCCGCAGGCGGCGCATAATGTTTCACTTGTCATTGTTTACTCACCCTTTCCCAGTGCGCGCAGCACCGCTTCCATGCGGCGGCGCATCAGCACGGTGCAGTCGTTGATATCTGCGTTGCCGCGCACCACGTCTTCCGCCAGAGACGCACAGGTGGGCGCTCCGCAGGAACCGCAGTCCAGCCCCGGAAGCATGGCGGTGATCTCTTCCATACGGGCATACCGTTCGAACCGTTCGGCCCGTGTCTCGCCCAGCTCCATCACCGGGTTGTAACGCACGTCCCGGTCCCAGCGCACCAGTTCGGCCAGCTCGTCGGTAATGTGGTTCAGGCTCACGGGCATGGTGCGGCGCAAATGCTTCATTTTGGCCTTGGCAATGTAGGGGTTTTCCACCTGCAGAACGCCGCCCACGCAGCCGCCCGCGCAGGCGTTCAGCTCTACAAAATCCAGATCCGGATATTTTTCGTCTTCCAGGTCACTGAGCACGCGAATCACGTTTTCAATGCCGTCCGCCGCCAGATACCGTTCGGTGGACATCAAAGCGGCCGCCTCGCCGCCGCTTTCGCCCCAGCCCAAACCGATGCGTCCCGCACCCGCCAGATATTCCACGGGCGCGGCCTTCTTCATGGCACTGAGCAGCGGGGGATAGATGTCCTTCACCGCCACTGCCGCATCCACCGCGCTCTCGCCCGAGCCGATGGGCGCGTGAATGGCCGATACCTTGGCCGGGCAGGGGGTGATGAAAATGCAGCCGATCTCTGTGGGAGGCAGACCGGTTTTGCGGATGGCTTCGTCCTTGGCCATCCGGGCCGCCAGCTCCATGGGGGAGATCAGGGGAAGAATGTGGTCCATCAGCTGCGGAAAACGCACACAGATCAGCCGCGTTACTGCCGGGCACGCCGAGGAGATCACCGGCCGGGGAAGATCCCGGCTCTGCATCAGCCGACGGGTCGCCTCGCTGATCAGTTCCGCGGCCCGCGCCACCTCAAACACGCTGTCAAAACCCAGCCGCAAAAGCCCCTCCAGCACCACGTCCTGTTCGTCCAGATTGTTGAACTGAACGTACAGGCTGGGCGGCGGCAAAGCGATCTTATAGGCATAGCGGTCCAGCACCTCCAGCGGATCAGACACGGCGCGCTTGGCGTGATGCGGGCAGATGCGGATGCATTCTCCGCAGTCCACGCACCGCTCGGAGATGATGGCAGCCTTGCCGTCCCGCACGCGGATGGCCTCGGTGGGACAGCGCTTGATGCAGTTGATGCACCCCTTGCACAGCTCGCGGTTCAGTGTCACGGAGTGGACGGATGGACGGTCCATGGGCGCGCCTCCTCTCTGGAAATGCGGACCGGGTCAGGCGATGGACACCGCCATGTTGACAGTGGTTCCCACGCCGACGGTGGATTGAATGTCAAATTCATCGGAATATTTTTTCATGTTGGGCAGACCCATGCCTGCCCCGAACCCCAGGCTGCGCACCTCGTCCGGCGCAGTGGAGTAGCCTTCACTCATGGCCAGCGAAAGGTCCGCGATGCCCGGCCCCTGGTCGGACAGGCACATGCGGACCGTATCGTCTGTGATCTCCACATCGATGTCGCCGCCGCCGGCATGAATGGCCAGATTGATCTCGCCCTCGTACAGGGCAATGGATACTTTTCGGATGGCCGTGGGGGGCACGCCCAGTTTTTTCAGCCGGCTTTTCAAGTCGGCGCTGGCCTCGCCCGCCCGGGTGAAATCATCTCCGGGAACGATGTAGTGCAGATGGATGCCTCCCATCTCAGCCCACCCCCCCGCGCAGCCCTTGTTCGTACAGCAGACCGCAGGCGGTGAACATGGTCAGATCCGTGCTCATCACGGCAATGCCGCGCTGCTGCGCCAGTGAAAGCAGCAGATCGTCCGGTTTTTTGCCCCGCACAAACACAATGCACACCATGTCCATCATGTCGGCGGTGCGCACCACCTGCGGGTTGTTCAGCCCGGTCAGCAGCACGGCCTGGTCCTTCACGTAGGCGAGCACGTCGCTCATCATGTCGCTGCCGCAGGCGGTGTGTACCTCCCGGCTGCAGTCGGCCTCAGGAGTCAAAAGGCGGGCGTTCAGCGTTTCCAAAATTTGAGAAATGGTCATGGTCAGTCGCTCCTTCCGTATGGCGTGGGGGCTTTTCTTTTACATTATAAAGCAAGATTTCAAAAAAGCATATGAGCGAGTTGCATAGTTTTGACTATGAAAATTCTACCTATTGACGGAATTTTTTGCACGATTTTTGACGGTTTTTTAACAAAGTGTATGATATAATGAGAGTTGTATTATGCGGGGCGGCGCCCCGCACTGCGCAATTTATATCGGGAGGAAGTTTGTATGAGGCGCTTTTCCACTGTGCCGTTCAAGGGCACGAAAGAACAGGAGGCACAGTTGCTGTCCTGGCTTGAAGAGCACAAGACGATGCCGGGCGTGGCTATGCCCGCGTTGCAGAAAGCTCAGGAAATCTACGGTTATCTTCCCATCGAGGTGCAGCGCATCGTGGCCGACGCGCTGGGTAAACCTCTGGCGGAGATTTACGGAATTTCCACCTTCTATTCGCAGTTCAGCCTGTGTCCCAAGGGCGAGTATAAGATCAGCGTGTGTCTTGGCACCGCTTGTTACGTAAAAGGCTCGGGCAAAATTTATGAGGCGCTCCAACAAAAGCTGGGAATCACCGGCGGCGAGTGCACCGCCGACGGCAAGTTCAGCCTGGATGCGTGCCGGTGCATCGGTGCCTGCGGTCTGGCGCCGGTCATGACCATCAACGATGACGTTTACGGCCGTCTGACCGGCGACGAGCTGGACAGCATTTTGGCCAAGTATTAAGATGCAGGAATTGTCGATGCACGTGCTGGACGTGGCGGAAAATTCCGTCGCGGCAGGCGCGAAGCTGGTGCACATCACATTGGAGGCAGACGCGGCCCGCGACCTGCTGGCCCTGACCATTGAAGACGATGGAAAAGGCATGGACCCGCAGGTGGCCGCACAGGTGACCGACCCGTTTTACACCACCCGCACCACCCGCAAGGTGGGGCTGGGGCTGCCGCTTTTAAAAATGGCAGCCGAGCTGACGGGCGGTGAAATGCACCTTCAGTCCCAGCCGGGAAAGGGAACGAAGGTGTGCGCGCGCTTTGGCCTTAGCCACATTGACCGGGCGCCTTTGGGCGACATGGCCTCCACCGTGGGCGGGCTGATCCAGTGCTCGCCGCAGATCGATTTTGTTTACACCGTGCGCACGCCGGACGGAGAGTTTGTGGCCGACACCCGGCAGCTGCGCGAGATTTTGGGGGATGTGCCCCTGTCGGAGCCGGCTGTGGCCCAGTGGGTGCGCGAATACATCGACGAAAACACACGTCCAATTTTACAAAGGAGCAATTTGATATGAAAAGTTTACAGGAGCTTGCCGCCATCCGCGACCGGATGAAACAAACGGTCAACACCCGTGAGGCGGCCCACGACACCACCCGCGTGGTGGTGGGCATGGCCACCTGCGGCATTGCCGCCGGGGCACGCCCGGTTCTGAATGCCTTTACCGAAGAGATCGCACGCCGCGAGCTGTCGGGCGTTCTGGTCACCCAGACCGGCTGCATCGGTCTGTGCCAGTACGAGCCCATCGTGGAAGTGACCACGCCGGGTGCGGACAAAGTTACATATGTGAAAATGACCCCCGAAAAGGTATCCCGCGTGGTGGCCGAGCATCTGATCGGCGGCAAACCCGTGGTGGAGTACACCATCGGCGCGTCCACACGCTGAGAGAGGGGGAGGAACGCACATGTACAGAAGTCACGTCATGGTGTGCGGCGGCACAGGCTGCACATCCTCCAACAGCGACAAGATCGCCGCTGCCTTTGAGACCGAGATTCTGGCCACCGGTCTGGAGAACGAAGTCAAGGTCATCCGCACGGGCTGTTTCGGCCTTTGCGCCCTGGGCCCCATTGTGGTCATTTATCCTGAGGGCAGCTTTTACAGCATGGTCAAAGAGGAAGACGTCAAGGAGATCGTGGATGAGCATCTGCTGAAGGGCCGTCCCGTCACCCGTCTGCTCTACGACGAGACCGTGGCCGAGGACAATTCCATCAAGAGCCTGGATGAAACGGCGTTCTACAAGAAACAGCTGCGCGTAGCTCTGCGCAACTGCGGCGTCATCAACCCGGAGAACATCGACGAGTACATCGCCTTTGACGGCTATGCCGCTCTGGGCAAGGTGCTGACGGAAATGACGCCCGAGCAGGTCATTCAGACCATGCTGGATTCCGGTCTGCGGGGCCGCGGCGGCGCGGGCTTCCCCACCGGCCTGAAATGGAAATTTGCGGCCGGCAACAAAGCCGACCAGAAATATGTATGCTGCAACGCCGACGAGGGTGACCCCGGCGCGTTTATGGACCGCTCCATTCTGGAAGGCGACCCCCACGTGGTCATCGAGGCCATGGCCATTGCGGCCTACGCCATCGGCGCCAGCCAGGGCTACATTTATGTGCGTGCGGAGTATCCCATCGCGGTGCACCGTTTGCAGGTGGCCATCAGCCAGGCCCGGGAATACGGCCTGCTGGGTGACGATATCTTCGGCACGGGCTTCCATTTTGATCTGGACATCAAGCTGGGCGCCGGCGCTTTCGTGTGCGGCGAGGAGACCGCGTTGATGACCAGCATCGAGGGCAAGCGCGGTGAGCCGCGTCCCCGTCCTCCCTTCCCGGCGGTCAAGGGCCTGTTCGGCAAGCCCACCATTCTCAACAACGTGGAAACCTACGCCAACGTGCCGCAGATCATTCTGAAGGGCGCTGAGTGGTTCTCCTCTATGGGTACCGAGAAGAGCAAGGGCACCAAGGTGTTTGCACTGGGCGGCAAAATCAAAAACACGGGCCTGGTGGAGATTCCCATGGGTACCACCCTGCGCACCATCGTCGAAGAGATCGGCGGCGGCATCCCGGGCGGCAAGAAGTTCAAAGCGGCCCAGACCGGCGGCCCCTCGGGTGGCTGCATTCCCGCCAGCCTGATCGATACCCCCATCGACTATGACAACCTGATCGCCATCGGCTCCATGATGGGTTCCGGCGGCCTGATCGTCATGGACGAGGACACCTGCATGGTGGATATCGCGAAATTCTTCCTGGAGTTCACCGTGGACGAGAGCTGCGGCAAGTGCACGCCCTGCCGCGTGGGCACCAAGCGCCTTCTGGAGCTTTTGAACAAGATCACCGACGGCACCGGCACCATGGAAGATCTGGAGAAGATCGACGAACTGGCGCAGTTTATCAAAGCCAACAGCCTGTGCGGCCTGGGCCAGACGGCGCCCAACCCCGTCCTCTCCACCCTGCGCTACTTCCGCGACGAGTACGTGGAGCACATTGTGAACAAACGTTGCCCGGCGGGCGTTTGCAAGGCGCTGCTCAACTACAAGATCGACCCCGTCAAGTGCAAAGGCTGCACCCTGTGCGCCCGTTCGTGCCCGGCCGGCGCGATCGTGGGGACCGTGCGTCAGCCGCACACCATTGACGTGTCCAAGTGCGTGAAGTGCGGCGCCTGCATGGAAAAATGCAAATTCGGCGCTATCAGCAAAGGTTAAGGGAGGGAGCCAACATGGAAACTGTGAACATTAAAATCAACGGCGTATCCTATGAGGTCGCCGCCGGCTCCACCATCCTGGAAGCCGCTCACAGCGTGGGCATTGAGATCCCCACTCTGTGCTATCTGAAAGAAATCAACGAGATCGGCGCCTGCCGTATCTGCGTGGTGGAAGTGAAGGGCGCCCGCAGCCTGGTCACCGCCTGCGTGTACCCCGTCAACGAGGGCATGGAGATCATCACCAACTCCGAGAAGGTCATGGCATCCCGCCGGACCAATCTGGAGCTGATCCTGTCCACCCACGACCAGAACTGCCTGTCCTGCGTGCGTTCTACCGACTGCGAGCTGCAGAAACTGTGCCGCGACTACGGCGTGGACGGCCACCGCTTCACCGGCGATAAGGAGCACTACGACATCGACGACAGCGCTCCGCACATGATTCGCGACAACAACAAGTGCATTCTGTGCCGCCGCTGTGTGGCGGCCTGCAAAGCCAACCAGGCCGTGGGCGTCATCGGCCCCACCGAGCGCGGCTTTGCCACCCACATCGCCTGCGCCTTCGAAGCGCCTTTGGGCGACAGCCCCTGCGTATCCTGCGGCCAGTGCATCACGGTGTGCCCCACCGGCGCTCTGACCGAGAAGGACGACACCGCCAAGGTGTGGGAAGCGCTGCACGACCCCAGCAAGCATGTGGTGGTGCAGCCCGCGCCCAGCGTGCGCGCCACTTTGGGCGAATGCTTCGGCATGCCTGTGGGCACCAACGTGGAAGGCAAAATGGTGGCTGCTCTGCGCCGTCTGGGCTTTGACGGCGTGTTCGACACCGATACCGCGGCGGACTTCACCATCATGGAAGAGGCCACCGAGTTTGTGCATCGGGTCCAGAACGGCGGCGCGCTGCCGCTGATCACCAGCTGCAGCCCGGGCTGGGTCAAGTTCTGCGAGACGTATTATCCGGACATGATCCCCAATCTGTCCAGCTGCAAATCGCCCCAGCAGATGTTCGGCGCACTGACCAAGACCTACTACGCCCAGAAAATGGGCCTGGACCCCCACGATATCGTGTGTGTGTCCGTGATGCCCTGCACGGCCAAGAAATTTGAAATCGGCCGCGACGATATGTCCGCCGCGGGCGACGGCATTCCCGATGTGGATATCTCCATCACCACCCGCGAGCTGGGCCGCATGATCCAGCGGGCCGGCATTCAGTTCCAGGCGCTGCCCGACGAGGAGTTTGACCCCGCCCTGGGCGAGAGCACCGGCGCGTCCGTCATCTTCGGCGCCACCGGCGGCGTGATGGAAGCGGCTCTTCGCACTGCGGTGGAGCTGGTCACCGGCGAGAGCGCCCCGGCTGTGGATTATGCCGAAGTGCGCGGCACGGCCGGCATCAAGGAAGCCACCTACGAGGTGGGCGGCCTGAAGCTGAACGTGTGTGTGGCCTCCGGCCTGTCCAACTGCGATCAGGTGCTGAAGGCAGTCCAGTCCGGCGAGAAGCACTATGACTTCATCGAGTTCATGGCCTGCCCGGGCGGCTGCGTCAACGGCGGCGGTCAGCCCACGCAGCCCGCCAGCGTGCGCAACTTTGTGGATCTGCGCGGCCTGCGCGCCAAAGCCCTGTATGCTGAGGACGAAGCCAAGGCGATTCGCAAGAGCCACGAGAATCCGCTGCTCAAGAAAGTCTATGCCGACTATCTGGGCGAGCCGGGCGGCGAGAAAGCGCATCACATCCTGCACACAAGCTATGTGAAACGGGAAAAACTGTATTAAAAACAGCGAAAAGGCGCGGGCACAGGCCCGCGCCTTTTTTATTGAAAAACGCCGGAAAGATTCTCTTTCCGGCGTTTTGTGTTATGCGATGCCCGGGATCCACATGCTGACCTGAACACCCGCCCAAAAGGACAGCACGTTGGCCGCCAGCGCATACAGCACCGCCTTTTTGCCGGACCGTCCCGGGGTGAGCAAGCTGGCATACAGTACTGCTTCCACGGCAAAAACCACCAGCTCCAGCCCGAAGTATGCCAGCAGAAAAGCAAAAAGCCCCGCCTGCCAGTTGGCCAGGTTGATGAGCAGGTTCAGCCCCAGCTGAGTACACACATTGACCAGCGTCACAATGCGCAGCTGCCGCGCGCTGCGGTAGCCGAACAGCAGCGCCAGCAAAAGTTCCACAGCCAGCGTCAGCGCCATGCGGGCCAGCATGGAGAGAATTTCCCAGGTGAAATCATACGTCTTTTCCGCGGTGAACACGCCGTTTTCCGCGCGGGTCAAATCCACGGTGAAATAACTGTCAAAGGCGTACCGCTCGTACACCGGGCTGGTCCAAAACTGGCCGCTGTCCGGGAAATACAGCAGAATTTTAAAGGTGCCGGGCGGATAATAGGTCCAGTCCAGCAGGCCGGCCTCGCTGCAGTCCCAAATCTCCTGTAAAAAATAGAAGCCATCCGGGTCCTGATAGTCCACAAAAGCTTGCCAGATCTCCTCTTCTCCCTCCTCGTACCGGGCGTGCTCCGACGACCCGTCCCAAGCCGAAGAAGGACCGGTGGAGGCAGTGCTGGAAAGCAGCGTGCCATAGCAGCGCTGCTGCGGTGCAGGCGAAAAAACCACCCGTACCGATGGCTTGGGCCCCGCGTCGGCGTAGGCAGTCAAAGGCAGGGCAAAGAACAGAGCGGCAAGAAGAAAAAACGCAAACAGTCGCTGTTTCATCGGGGCACCTCGCTTTTTAAAAAGAGATGGTCACATGTTTCGCAGCATTTGGTCATACCGTTCGGACAAAGGTACGGAGATGCCCAGCCGGTGGGCTTCCCGCACCAGATACCCGCTGAAGGTGTCCCGCTCGCTCTCGCGGGGCGGCGCGTCGTCAGCAGGGTGCAGATCCCGCTGAAGGGAACTGGTGGCGTCATCCTCCAATTTGTGCAGGAAACGATCGTATTCCGCCAGCGCGATCTCCCGGGTGAGAGCAACGCCCTTGGCCTGAGCCACCGCAAGGGTCTCCAGAAGCAGATCCCGGTACTCCTGCCTTGTGACGGGGTCATCCCGCAGCTGGCCGATGGTGCGGTTGTATGCGGCCGTCAGCACATTGTAGGCGCAGTTCAGCATATACTTGCGCCAGATCTCCGCCTGAATGTCCGCGCAGATCTGTGTGTCGATCCCGGCGTGGACCATCATGTCCCTTGTGCGCTCCACAGCGGCCTGCTGAGCGGGTGTGGCGTGGGGGATGCCCAGCTTCACCGTGGTGAAATCGCCTTGCTGCGTCACGGAAAAATCCGGGTTGGAAAAGCCCACGGTGTAAATCAGCGATTCCACCACGGTTCCGCGCCCTACAAAGGTGCGCACCCGCTCGGCAGGGTCCACGCCGTTCATCACCGGGATGATCACGGTGTGGTCGTCCACGCTGGCGCCCAGGGTTTTGCACGCCTGCTCCAGCGAATAGTTTTTTACACAGATGAACAGATAGTCCAGCGGCGCCAGTTCCGCGGCGGTCTCTACCACCCGGGCGGGCCGGGCCGTGATTTCGCCGCTGTATTCGCTGTGCAGCTGAAGGCCGTGGGCCTCCAGCGCCGCCTTGCGCGGGCCGCGGGCCACGAAAGAAACGTCAGAATATGTGCTGGCCAGCATGCCGGCCAGATAGCCGCCCACACCGCCGATGCCCAATACGGCAATCTTGCAATCTTCCATTGAAATTTTCCCCTCCTCTTGCTGCTCTTATTATAGCGCACGGGGCAGGCCGGTTCAATGTTTGCCCGGACGGCAAAAGAGGCTTTACCCTGCGAAGGTTTTGTGGTAGTATGAAACCAACTTCGTTCAAGTTTACCGAAAATTTTATGCAGAGAATCGGGAGAAAAACAATGGTGCAGGCATCCAAACAAAAGCCTGTCCAGGACAAACGGAAGCAGCAGATCGATGCGCAGGCAAAAAGCCATTCGCTTGAATATGTCATTGCAGCGGCACAAATTTTAACAATTTTGTGCCTGTTCAAAGGCAATCCGGCATGGAAAGGAAGCTTGTCTTTGCTGTTCTTTGGAGTTGCGTTTGAATTGTTTTACAAAAATCAGCAGTATGCCGAAAAAACATATCGCCAGGTGGGAGCGCTGTTTCTGGCAGCAGGAATCGCCTTTTTGGCCTGGTTTGGAGTGACGAGATAAAGAAACGGCGGCGGAATGGAGGGGAGAGCGTCATGAATCAGGACCTGCGTCCCAGGCAGCGCAGCCAGCTGCGGCGTGCTGCCGGAACGGCGTTTTACACGGCAAAACGGTATGTGCAGTGGTATACCGGCGGCTATCGCTTCGCCCGGGAGCAAAGTGCCGACGAACTGCCCTGGCGGGCGGCTTCGCACCACACGCCTTTGCTGCGGAAGCTGAAGGATGTGGACATGCAGTATCAGTACAACAAAATCATCAATCTGCGGCTGGCATGCGCGCGGCTGGACGGGCTGCTTCTGAAGCCGGGCCAGACCTTCAGCTATTGGAAGTGCATCGGCAACCCCGCCCGGCGCAAGGGCTATGTGGACGGCATGGTGCTTTATTGCGGCACCTTTGGCCCCGGCGTGGGCGGAGGACTGTGCCAGCTTTCCAATTTGATTTATTGGATGACGCTGCACACGCCCCTGACTGTGACCGAGCGGTATCGGCATTCCTACGATGTATTTCCGGACGCGAACCGCACGCAGCCCTTTGGCTCCGGCGCCACCTGTGTGTATCCGTACCGGGACCTGATGGTGCGCAACGACACGCCGGACACCTGGCAGCTGCGGGTGAAGGTGGGAGACCGGGATCTGGAAGGGGAATGGCGCTGCACGGCCGCTCCGCGGGTGGAATACGAGATCGTGGAACGGGAGCACCGGTTTGCACGGGAGTATTGGGGCGGCTTTTCCCGGCACAATCAGCTTTGGCGCCAATGCCGGGATTTGACCACCGGCCAGCAATGGGAAGAATACATCACCGAAAACCACGCGCTGACCATGTACGCGCCGTTTTTGGACAGAGCAAAGCAATAAAAGAGGGAGGCGTCAGCCTCCCTCTTTTTTCATCCTCTGTTTTTCGCGCCGGCTCTCGATCACGTGGCGCAGGGCCATCACCGGATGATGCAGCAGCATCCGCGGACCGGAAAACCGCATCACCCGGCGGATCTGTTCGCGCATTTCCCGGTTGTAGCAGTGCACCCGGCAGTTGGAACAAAACGTTTTGTTCTCCATGAACGGGCACCGGTCGCTGCGTTGACGGGCATAGGCGTCCAATGCGGCGCAGGCAGGGCACAATCCGTCCGGGTGCCGGTGGTTTTTACGGCAGTACAGGGCGATCATCTCCCGCACCACCTGTTTTTCCCGGTCCCGTTTGCGCTGAAGCTGGTCCTGGTTCATGGGGCGTGCTCCGCGCCAGGCGCCAGTGTGGGAATGCGCCGGAACAGCACATAGACGTGCCCCAGCCAGACCAGCGCCGCCACAGCGCGGCCCACGGGCACTGCGTCCATCATCCAGAATCCGAATCCCAGCAGCAGCGTGACCGTGATCATAGCCGTCAGCTTATTGCGCAGAGACATGCCGCCCTTTTCCCGGAAAGGCACCACAAAGTTCTGGTAAAGGCGGGTGGTCATGAACCAGTCGTGCAGCCGCTGCGAACCTTTGGAAAAGCAGAACACAGTGGCCAGATAAAAGGGAACCGTGGGCAGCAGCGGCAGCACCACGCCCAGGGTGCCAAGGCCCAGGCAGACCCAGCCCAAAGCAAGATACAGCAGTTTTTTGGTTTTCATCAGCTCATCCTTCCTTTTTCCACAGAATAGACCCGGTCGGCAATGCGCATGGTGGAGGCCCGGTGTGAAACCAGGACAACGGTTTTTCCCGCGCGCTCCGCGTGCAGAGACCGCAAAATCACGGCTTCGTTCAGGCTGTCCAGATTGCTGGTGGGTTCGTCCAAAAGCAAAAGCGGCGCGCCGTGCAGAAAGGCGCGGGCCAGACCGATGCGCTGTTTCTCCCCGCCGGACAGCGTGTCGCCCAGCTCGCCCACGGGGGTGTCATACCCCTGCGGCAGCGACAGGATGAACTGGTGGAGCGACGCCTTTTTGCACGCTTGGACCACCTCATCATGGGTGGCGTCCAGCTTGGCCAGACGGATGTTGTTCTCGATGCTGTCGTGGAACAGATGGGTATCCTGTTCCACAAAACTCTCCATGGCCCGCAGATCGGCGGTGTTCACCTCCTGTACCGGCCGCCCGGACACCCGCACCTGTCCGCTGTCCGCGTCCCAGAAGCGCATCAGCAGTTTCAGAAGGGTGGATTTTCCCGCGCCGCTGCGGCCGGTGATGCCGATCACCTGATTTTCCGGAACCGTCAGGGACAAATCGGACAGGATCGTCTGCCCGCCGTAGGAGAACGTGACCCGGTCCGCCTGTGCGCCTGAGAACACGCAGGCCGGGCGGGCCTGTACCTCCTGTACACGGGGCTGCTCTTCCAGCAGGTCCAGCACCCGGTTTCCCGCTGCGAGCGTGCTTTGCAGAGAAGCACCCAGGTTGGCCAGCGCAATCACCGGCCCGAAGGAACTCATCATGGCCACCACCGGAATCACCAGCCCGGCGGCGGTCACTGCCTGCGCCCGGTACAGCCCGGCAGCTGCAGCCAGCATGGCCAGATCAAACAGCAGAATCACCGCACCGGTGACCGCGCTGGTGCGGGCAGTGCAGTCGCTCTGACGCAGCTGGGCATCGCTCAGCGCATCGGTGTGCCGGGTCAGCCCGGCGCTTCGCGCTTCGCCCGCACCGTACTGCAGAATTTCCGTCAGGCCCCGCAGACTGTCCAGTACGTAGGCGGAAAGGGCTCCCGCGCGCGTCCGAAGCGCCATGCCGGTGCCTTGGCTCATCCGGGCGGCCGCCAGCGGCAGCACACCGCCCACCACCAGATAACCCGCCAGTGCCAGCGCGCCCAGAAGGGGGTGGAACCAGCCGATAAATGCCGTCATCAGGCCGCTGACCAGCAGAGCGATGAGCACCGGGGAAACCGTGTGCGCGTAAAATACTTCCAGAAGCTCGATGTCCGAGGTGATCAGGGAAATCAGTTCGCCCCGGTCCCGGCCCTCCAGTTTGGCCGGGCACAGCCGGCGCAGGGCGCGGAACACTTTGTCCCGAATCAGCGCCAGCAGCTTGAAGGCGATGAAGTGATTGCAGGCCTGCTCGCCGTAACGCAGCACACCGCGCGCCAGTGCGCACAGCCCCAGCGCCGCGAACAGAGCGCCGAAGCGCAGGGAACCCACGCTTCCCGCCGCGCCCAGTACGCCCGCACTGCCCAGTATCGGAATGAAAATGGCACACAGAAAACCGGCCACACCCAGCCCCACTGCCAGTACCATGTAGCCCGTCAGGGGGCGCACCAGCTGCACCAGCCGCCACATAATTTGAAAATTGCTTCGCTTCATCCTGCGTCCTCCTGTTCCAGGCCCTGCTCCAGTGCCTGCTGACGGTTCCACAGACGGCTGTAAAGTCCATCCGCCGCGGTCAGCCTGGCATGGGTGCCGTTTTCGATCACGGTGCCGTTCTGCAGAACATAAATCCGGTCCGCACCTGCCACGTTGGCCAGCCGGTGGGAGATGAAAAGAACGGTCCGCGTGCGCGCCAGCCGGTGCACGATCTCCAGAATGGCGTCTTCGCTTTCCACGTCGATGTTGCTGGTGGCTTCGTCAAAAATGTATACGGGCGTGTCGTGCAGCAGCGCACGGGCCAGGGCCAGCCGCTGGCGCTGACCGCCTGACAAATTGGCGCCCCGCTCGGTCAGTTCCATGTCCAGTCCGCCGCCGGCCCGCACAAAGCCCGCCAGCCGGGTCTGCTCCAGCGCGTCCCACAGGGCATCGTCGTCGGCGTCCGGACGCCCCATTTGCAGATTGTCCCGGACGGTCCCCTTGAACAGGTAGCTGTTGTGGCCGATGTACGTCACGCAGGTCGCCAGATTCTCTCCGCTCACATGGGCCAGTTCCGTGCCGCCGATGGTCACACGCCCGGTGTAGCCCCGGCTGCGCCCGGTCAGCAGCGATGCAATGGTAGACTTTCCGCATCCGGAAGGGCCCACCAGCGCGGTCAGCCGGCCTGCCGGACAGCGCAGGGTGACCCCGTGCAGGATCTCCCGCTCTGAATCATAAGAAAAACGCACGTTTTCCAAGTGAATCTCTCCGCCGTCCGCCGGCACACGGTCCGGGCGGGGCGGCGGCTCGGGCAGGTCCAAAAGGCGAAAAATCTTTTCGCTGGCCGCCATTCCGTTCATGGCGATGTGGAAAAAAGAACCCAGCTGGCGCATGGGCAGAAAAAAGTCGGCGCTGAGCAGCACAATGGCCAGCCCGCCGGCCAGCCCCACGCGGCCCGCCTGCATCTGGGTCACTGCCATGACGATGCCCAGGGCCGCCCCGCCGTAGGCGACCAGATCCATGATGGTGATGGAGTTCAGCTGCATGGTCAGCACCTTCATGGTGATCCGGCGGAAGCGCTCGGCCTCCTGGTTCATCACCTGGTTCTGGTGTTCATCCGCTGCATAAATTTTCAGCGTGGTCAGTCCCTGCAGATTTTCCAGAAAGGTGTCTCCCAGCGCGGTGTATTCGCCCCAGTACCGGCGCAGCAGCTTTTTGGCAAAGGTCTGCACCGCCGCAATGGCCACGGGAATCAGCGGCACGCATAGCAGCAGGACCACTGCTGCGGTCAGGCTGATCTGACTGACCACGACGAACAGCGTCAGCGGTGCCAACAGGCTGTAAAAAAACTGAGGAAGGTAAGCGCCGAAATAGGTTTCCAGCTGATCCACACCCTCCACGGTCACCTGCACCACTTCGCTGCTGGGCGTTTGCTGATCGTAGGACGCACCCAGGCGCAGCAGTTTTTCAAAAATGCGGCGGCGCAGCACCTGCTTGACCGTCTGGCTGGCCCGGTAACTCATGCGGCCGGCCCCGACGGTGCAGCCCAAACGGGCCGCCAGCGCCGTCAGACCCGCCAAAACCAGTGGCCACACCGGTGCGGCGCTGTGCTGCACAAGCCGCTGCAAAAACACGCTCACCGCAAGGCTCAGGGCAATGTTGGCAAGCAGTGCCGTCCATTGCAATGCCACATTGGCCGCAATGTATTTTTTGGATTCGCTGACCGTGCCGATCAGCCGTTTGTTGATCATCATGGAAAAACTCCTTTTTAGACGTTAGCTGCGGCTAACTTACAGGCCAAAGAGAAACGGGCTTGTGCCCGTTTCTTCGTTAGTTATTGCTAACCAAAAACAGAATACCGGATTCTCTGCCGAAAGTCAAGAGGAAGAATGCAAAAAAGGTGGTTGAAGCTGTGCGCAGATGTGATACACTGTGAGTGAGGAAAATCGATTTTTGCAGGGGGTACACGTGTGCGGAATGTAAATCTGCTGGAGGGACCCATCCTTCCGGCGTTGACGCGTCTGGCGCTGCCCATCATGGGCACTTCACTGATCCAGATGGCGTATAATCTGACGGATATGTTGTGGATCGGCCGCGTCTCGGCCGAGGCGGTGGCCGCGGTGGGCGCGGCCGGTATGTATCTGTGGGTGGCAAACGGGCTGGTGTCCATCCCGCGCATCGGCGGGCAGGTGAAAGCGGCGCACGCTCTGGGGGCGCAGAACATCCCGGAGGCGGCAGGGCTGGCCCGGGCGGCCTTTCACATGTGCGCACTGCTGGTGGCGCTGTGCACGGCGGCATACATCGCGTTCAACGGGCCGCTGATCGCCTTTTTCAAACTGAACGGCGCCCAGACCATAGCAGACGCCCGCACCTATCTGGTCATTGTGGCGGTGGGGCTGGTGTTTGCCTTTTTCTCTCAAATTTTTACCGGGCTGTTCACGGCGCTGGGCAACAGTGTGGCCATGTTCAAAGCCACAGTGGTAGGGCTGGTGTTCAACATCGTGCTGGACCCGGTGCTGATTTTTGGAGTGGGCCCTTTCCCGCGCATGGAAGTGGCGGGCGCGGCCCTGGCAACGGTGCTGGCCCAGGCGGTGGTGCTGGTGATGTTTGTGCTGATGGCCGCAAGAGACCAGCGCCTGTTCCCTCACCTGAAGCTGTTTTCCAAAAGCCGCCGGTCGGACTGGGCGGACATTGCGCGCATCGGGCTTCCGGTAGCGGTGCAGAACCTGTTCTTTTCCAGCCTTTCCATGATCATTGCCCGACTGGTGGCAGGCTGGGGCGACGCGGCTGTGGCGGTGCAGAAGGTGGGAAGCCAGGTCGAATCCATCACCTGGATGACCGCGGACGGCTTTTCCACTGCGCTGAACGCCTTTGTGGCACAGAATTACGGCGCGGGCAAGTATGACCGCATCAAGCAGGGATACCGGCGGGCGGTGGGGATCATCGGCGGCTGGGGCTTGTTTACCACTGCGGTGCTGATGGCGTTCCCCGCGTTTCTGTTCGGGCTGTTCATCCCCGATCCCCAGCTGGCGCCCATGGGGGTCAGCTATCTGCGCATTCTGGGCGTGTCTCAGATGTTCATGTGCATCGAGGGCGTTTCGGCGGCGGCATTTCAGGGCATCGGGCGGCCCATCCCCTCGTCGGTGTGCGGCATTCTGGGCAATGCGGCCCGCATTCCCATGGCTATGGCGCTCTCCGCTACGGCGCTGGCGTTGGACGGAATCTGGTGGAGCATCAGCATTTCCAGCATCGCCAAAGGGGTGGTGGTCACGGCGCTTCTGTTCTGGGTGCTGCACCGGGACCGCCGTTTTTCCGCCGTGCGAAAAAACCTGTGAAAAACAAATGTTGTCATACAGAAAAAACCCGGTGTGCCACTGGCACACCGGGTTTTGTATTTTTCAAATTATTCTTTATCACGCAAAGCGCGCTCTGCCACGGCGCGGACCTGTTCCAGTGTGAGGCCGGTCTCCCGGGCGATGCGGGCCAGATCCTCGTACTCCGGCTTCCGGCGTTCCACGCCGCATCCGTGAGATTTCTTGCAGCGGATGGAGCCGTGTTCGGTGTTCAGGCAGACCTCTTCCCGGTCCAGACAGGTGCGTTCGCAAATGCGTTTGCGAACACCCAGGGTGGTGGTGTGGCGCAGCATCAGCCGGGCAAACCGGTCGGCGTCCGCCTCGTCGCAGATGCAGGTCAGCAAAAAGCCGGGACGGCCCTTTTTCATGAAGACCGGCGTGGTGAACGCATCCCGGGCGCCTTCCGCCAGCAGCATTTCCACTGCATACGCCAGGTCTTCGCCGGTCATGTCATCCAAATTGCACTGCAGTTCCGCCACGGTGTGGGCTTTTTGCGCGCTCTCGCCCAAAAAGGCGCGCACGCAGCTGGGGCGGGAAAAGACCCGGGTGCCCAGCCCGTACCCGATGCCGTCCACGGTCATGGCCGGCATGGCGCAGAAGCGCCGGGCAAAATGGCAGACCAGCGCTGCGCCGGTGGGGGTGCACAGTTCGCCGTCCACATCCGCCGAATAGATGGGGGCGCCCCGCAGCAGCCAGGCGGTGGCAGGCGCGGGCACCGGCAGGATGCCGTGGGCGCAGCGCACCTGGCCGCGGCCCACATGGATGGGGGATGCGGCCACGTCTTCGGCACCCAGCATCTCCATCAGCAGGCATACGCCCACCACGTCGGCAATGGCGTCCAGCGTGCCCACTTCGTGGAAGTGGATATCCGTCACGGTGGTGCCGTGCACATGGGCCTCGGCTTCGGCAATGCTCTGATAAACGCACAGGGCATCAGCACGCACCTGCTCGCTCACAGGCAGCTGCTCCAAAATGGCGCGCACATCCTGCGGGGTGCGGTGCACATGCGGATGGTGATGGGAATGCGCGTGGGCGTGCGCCTCTCCGTGATGATGGTGTTCCTGTGCGTGTTCTGCATGATGGTGGTGCTCGTGTTCGTCGGCGCAGGCGTGGGAATGCCCGTCCGGATGGGGCTCATCCTCTTCCGCACCGCCCACGGTGACTTTCATATGCGTGCCGGCAATGCCGCCGCTGTTGGCCGCCAAAGGCGCGATCTCCACGCCGGGCAGACCCAAGGCGCGCATGCGTGCCAGAAACTCCTGCTTCTGGCTGTCGGTACAAAGTTCATACAGGGCAGCCATCAGCATGTCGCCGGCCACGCCCATGGAACATTCCAGATACAGCGTTTTCATGCAAGTCCCTCCATTTGATTGATGCGGCTGGCCAGGAAGCCGGCGCCGAATCCGTTGTCAATGTTGACCACGCTGACGCCGCTGGCGCAGGAATTCAGCATGGATAAAAGCGCGGAAAGCCCCCCGAAGTTGGCGCCGTATCCCACACTGGTGGGCACGGCGATCACCGGGCAGGAGACAAGGCCGCCCACCACGCTGGCCAGCGCGCCTTCCATGCCGGCCACGGCGATGACCACCCGGGCACTGGCCAGCACATCCACGTTGGCCAGAAGCCGGTGCAGACCGGCCACACCCACGTCGTACAGGCGGGTCACCCGGTTGCCCAGAGCCTCGGCTGTGCGGGCCGCCTCTTCGCACACGGGCATGTCACTGGTGCCGCCGCTGGCCACCACAATGTGGCCCCGTGCGGGCCGGTTCGGGTCCGGGTTCACGATGCCCAGCCCGGAGAGTTCGTCCCAGTCCAAAGGCGCCAGTGTGCGCACCTGCTCCGCCGCCTGGGCGGACAGATGCGTCACCAGAATATCCGTTCCGCCCCGGCGCAGCATTTCGCTGACGATCCCGCAAATCTGCTGCGGGGTCTTGCTTTTTCCGTAAATCACTTCCGCCGAGCCCTGGCGGCGCTGACGCTGCGTATCCAGTTTGGCATATCCCAAATCCACAAAAGGCTGTACCCGCAGCTGAGCCTCGGCCTGCTCGGGGGTCACTTCTCCGCTGGCCACCGCCGCCAGCAAAGCGCGTACATCGCGTTGTTCCATGCTCTTCACCTCGTTTTAAAATCAAGACACGCCCACGGAAAGGCAGCCAGCGCCGTGCCCAGCTGCCGGCGCATACCGGCTGCGCGGTCCCATTGGGACGCAGGCACCTGCAGCTTTGCGCCGCCGTCCGGTGTGATGCGCACCCGAAAATCCGTAAATCCCAGCGCCCGCACGGCGTCTTCCGCCTGCTCCACGGCGCGCAGGTCTTCCGCGCGAAGGACGGTTCCCGTCGGAATGCGGGTGGCAAGACAGGCATAAGCGGGCTTGTCCCAGGTGAACAGGCCCGCATCCTTGGAATACTGCCGCAGGGCCTGCTTGGTGATCCCGCACAGGCGAAGGGGCGAGACCACACCCAGCTCGCGCAGTGCCCGCATGCCCGGGCGGTCATCCGCGTCGTCCGAAGCGTTGGTGCCGTCCATCACCAGGTCAAAACCATCCGCGGCGGCTGCGGCGCAGATGCGGGTGAACAGTGCGTTTTTGCAGTGGTAGCAGCGGTCAGCCGGATTTTGGCGCACGGCTTCCACATCCAGGATGTCCGCGTGCAGGACCTGCAGTTCTGCGCCCAGCTGCCGGGCCAGGCGTTCCGCGTCCTGCGCTTCAAAGGCGGGCTGAAAGGCGGTCTGCACATAGTAGGCGCGCACCCGGCAGCCGCAGGCCTGGGCAGCGTAAAGCAGATAGGCGCTGTCCACGCCGCCGGAAAAAGCCAGTGCGGCCCGGGGATGCCCGGCGAAAAATTCCCGCAGCCGGGAGGGAACCGTCTGTTCCATAAAAATTCTCCTTAAAAAAGAAGAGACTTATTCCCGGGATGCAGGAATAAGCCCTTCATGAACTTCTTTGTTAAAAACGCCTTCATGACGTCTCTGAAGCACAGTATACCAGAAACCCCGGGGAAAGAAAAGCCCTTTTCCCCAAAAGATTTACAGCCGGACCGTTAAAACGGCACATGCGCCGTCCGCGTTGAAAAGTTCCAGCCCGCCCCCGTGCTCCAGCGCCACCGCCCGGGCAAACCAGAGCCCCATGCCGGTGTGTCCGCCCTGGGGGCGGCTTGCATCGCCTGTATAAAGCGACCGGCCGGCCCGCTGCAGCGCGGCGGGGGAGAACCCGGGCCCGTCATCTTCCACACAAAAGCGGATTTGCCCCTCTCCCATCTCCACGCGCAGTTTCACACAGGTTTGGGCAAAGCGGGCGGCATTGTCCAGCAGATTGGCCACTGCCCGGCACAAATCTTCTTCCCGGGCCTCAAACACCGTGTCCGGCCCCGGGCGGCAGACAAAGCGCAGCTTTCGGGCGGCACACAGTCCGCGGCCCGTCTGGGCGCACCGGTTCGTAAAAGCAGTCAGACAGACCGGCGTCCGGGGTGATGGCTCTCCGTCGGCACGGGCCAGCGCCTGCATCCGGTCCACGTATTCCAGGGCGCTTTGGGCGCTGCGCAGCACCGCTTCCACGCTGCGGCGCTGGTCAGCGGTCAGTGTGTCCTCCGCCAGCAGCTCGCCGTTTCCGGTGATGACCGTCAGGGGTGTTTTCAAATCGTGTGCCAGGCAGGCCATGTCTTCTCTGCGGCGCTGCTCCAGAACCCACTGGGCGCGCAGAGATTCGGCCAGCTGGCCCTGCATCCGGTCCATGGTGTCCAGCGCGCGGCGGAATTCCCGTACTTTGGCGGTGTTGGCGGGCAGCTCCGATGCATCGCCCGCCGCCAGTTTTGCGCCCGCGTCGGTCAAAAGCGCTGCGTCCCGGGCCACGATGCGGGCGGAGCGGCGGGTATACAAAGCCACTGCGCCCAGACACACCGCTGCCAGAGAGAGCAGATGCATGGTTTGAAAATCCGGCAGGGTGTTCTGAAGCTCCGGTGTACACCAGTGGACCGCGTAATCGTACTGAAAAAGACACACGGTCCCGTCGGCCAGGCGGACGGCGTTGTAATACTGCGTGTACCACCGCACCCGGTTGGTCAGACCTTCGCTCTCTCCGGCCAGATATTCCTGCAGGGCCCGCAGATAGCCGCCCTGGGCGTTGGTGAAAAGTACATCGTTTCCCTGAATCAGCGCGTACCGGCAGGGCGGCGGCACCAAATCGGGAGAAAAGGTGTCCGCCGTGTACTCCGTCACCCGGGACACCGCCTGGGAAAAGCTTTGGGCGCCCGCATTGGCGGGGAACAGAACCCCCATGTTGATCAGCAGTGCCAGGCCGAACAGCCACAGCAGCGCCAGAACAGCGCAGGTGCCGCCGCTGAATATCAGATAGCGCACAAGCACGCCCTTTAAGGTCAGTCCTCGCTTTTCCATTTGTAGCCGATCCCCCAGACGGTCTCGATGGGGGCAAGCCCCACGGCGCGCAGCTTGGCGCGAATGTTTTTGATGTGTTCGGTCACGGCGGCTTCGGTGCCATCGGCGTCAAAGCCGAACACCGCCTCATAGATCTGTTCTTTGGAAAAGGTCTGCCCCGGGTGCAAGGCCAGCTGTTCACAGATGGCGTATTCGCCCCGGGTCAGCTTCAGCGGGGTGCCTTCCCGGAACACCGCTTTCTGCGCCAGGTCAAAATCCAGCCCTCCCCGGCGCATCCGGGCGCGCGGCGCGCGCTGCTGGCGGCGCAGGTGTGCGTTCACCCGGGCACGCAGTTCGGCAAGGTGAAAGGGTTTGGAAAGATAGTCGTCTCCGCCCAGCCCCAGCCCCCGGATCACATCCGCCTCGCCGGTGCGGGCGGTGAGAAACAGAATCGGGCAGTCCGCCAGCTCCCGAATGCGGCGGCAAACGGCAAAGCCGTCTTCGCCGGGCATCATCACATCCAAAAGAATGCAGTCCGCCCAGGTGCAGTGGCGGGGCGTGACGTCCTCGCCCCGCGTCAGCAGGCAGACCTGATGACCGTCCCGTTCCAGCGCGCTTTTCAGCAGCTCACATAAATCGCGGTCATCGTCCACAGCCAGAATGTGCGCCACGTCCCGTTCCTCCTCTCAGCGCAGCCAGACCAGCACGGCCCAGCTCAGCGCGTACAGCAAATAGATGTGCGCCGGATAAAACACGTAGAACAACCCCTTGTGTCCGGCGCCGCGCCGCCCATTATAGCACAGCATCAAAAGTCCCGCAAACGCGCCGAACCATTCGTAATACTGGGTGAACATCTGCGCCAAAGAAAATCCGGGTTGTCCCAGCAGATCGCGCAGGGGCAGCGCAAAGAAAAACAAAAGGTCCAGGGCGGCAAAGCCGGCCACCTGAACCGCCCGGCGGGTGCGCCACAGATAGAGCCAGATGCCCATGAGGACATAGGGCAGAGAAACGTCCGGGCTCATGTTGAGAATGGGCAGAACCGTATAACAGGCAAGGCCGATCACCGTGCCCGCCCCGGGCACGGCGTTGCTGAGAAGCCCCGCCGCCACCGGCCACACAAAGGGAAATATGACCGCTGCAGCGCCAAGTACAATGCGTTTCTGGCGCAGCCAGTCGACGCCCTGCCAAATCACCATGAGAAGAACAAATTCGCTCAGAGCGGCGTTGGCGGGGTAAAAACCGTCGGGCCGGACCAGAAATCCGCCGTACATCATAAAGAACAGCAGGCCACCCATGACGGCGGCAATGAGCCAAATGCGCAGAAAGTACGTTTTGCGGCTGTGGGTGTGGGCAAAGCCCTCGGCCAGGCAGAACACAAACAGCGGTGCGGCCAGACGCCCGGCCATGCTGAACCAGTCGGGAATCTGCCCGGTGAAGGAAAAGAAGTAGTGAATGTGGTCCAGCACCATAGCGGCCAGAGCCAGCGTTTTCAGCCCCGTGCCCGTGAGGGACAGGGGCGCTGTGCGTATGCGTTGGTTTTCCATAAGACTCATGCTCCTTTTTGCTTGATGAGCCCAGCATACGCCCCGATTCTAAGGATTTTATAAGGAAAAAATCCGGCGCGCGGAAAAATCCGCGCGCCGGATCGTGTTGATTCAGCCGTCCAAAGCCGCCGTGGAGTTGGCAGCGTAGTTTTCGTCGGTGCAACCGACCAGCCGGTTCAGTTTCCACTGGCCGTCCAGGAAGATGAACTCGCAGCTCTTCTTCTCGGCGGCGGACAGGGTTTCGTGCGTCTCCTTACCGGTATAATTGTAGGAGAAAGTGGCGTTGCAGCGGAAGCCCGGCGCCTCGCCGATCAGCAGGGTGGAAACCGAGGATTCTTCGCTCACCGCGTCGGTAAATTCATAGATGTTGGCGGTTTTGTCTGCCGCGGAGATGCCGGCGGACTGCTCGGCAAACAGCGTTTCGGATACAAGCGCCTGGAATTTGGAAGCATCCTGCTGGTTCACCGCATCCAGATAGGCCGAGTAATAGGTGCGCAGCAGCGCGTCCACGCCGGCTTTGTCCGGCACACCGCCGGTGGTGGTCACTTCGCCGAAGGTCAGCGCGGTGACGCTCTGGTCGGTGAACTGCACAACGCCGGTGGTCACGGCCCCATGGGGAGCAGTGTAAGTGAAGCGGATGGTGCTGCCCACCGCAATTTGCGGAATGGTGACGGTGCCGCCCACGGGTTTGGCAGCGATGGCCTGGTCGTTGACCAGAATGGTGGCCTCATCGCTGGTGCAGCCGGACACGGTGATGTCGGACAGCGGCAGTGCGCCGTTGAAAACCGTGGGCTCGCTGGTCTGGAACAGATCCAGTTCCGTGGCGGTGCCGGTCACGGTCTGGCCGGTGGAAGAAGCGGCAGTCACAAGGCAGGTGTACCGGCCGGGGAACAGGTTTTTATACAGCACGCCGCCGGAAACGACCTCGCCTGTGCAGGCGGTGTCGTTCAGGGTCAGAAGAGGGTTGGCTGCGCTGGTGGACAGCATCAGCTGCACGCTCTGCACTGCCAGACGGTATTCGGAATAACCCAGAAATACCCGGTCTTCTTCCACGCTCAAAGCGGGGTAGGCGGAACCCGTCAAAGTGGGATCGCTGATCTGTGCCTCCAGCTGCTGCGTCAGCGCGGCCCGGGCTTCTTCGGTGGAAAAGGCCCGGCATAGCGCCGCCAGATTTTCTTCAGACACAGCGATGTCTTTTCCGGCCACAAGCCCGGTCAGCGCTTTGGTGTCGCCGGCAGCCAGCGCCTGCGTCAACTGATCGGTAAACTGCACCGGGTCGTATTTGCGGGAAAACACCACAGAAAGGCTGACCAGCACGATCAGCACCACTGCCAGTACCGCTGCCACCAGCGCCATCCGCCGGATGGTGCGCACGCCGGCACGGCCGGCTTTGGCGTCACTGCGCTCCATGGCCGCACAGGCCGGGCACAGCATGGAAGAGTCGTCTTCCAGCGGTTTGCCACAGTTTTTGCATCGATTCATAAAAGCACACCTGCCTTATTGAAGTCTCAAAGAAAGCATTTCGCCCATTGGAAGGCCACCGGCGCCACCAGCAGCGCGGCAAATACACACGCGCCGGTCCACAGCCCGGCCCGGGCGCTGGGGGCAAAGTGTCCGCCGTGCGTCAGCCGGTCCCCGAACGTGCCCCCGGCACAGGGGTACAGAAAGATCGCTGCCGCCGCAATAGGCGCGGCAAACAGCACCGGCGCAAGCTGATTCACATAGGGCAGAAGCCCGAAGTAGAAGGTCAGATTCTGATGGGGAATGCCCGAGGCGTTCAGCCCCAGCGCCAGATGCACAAGGCCGTAGTCCATCATGCCCACCTCAAGCTGGCCGGGGAAGGTCTGGTAGCACAGCAAAAGCGCGCCCGCACAGCAGATGGCATTCATGGCATACCAGGGGGTGCGGTTTTGAGCGGTGGACACACTGAGAATGGCGAAGGGCACCAGCAGCACCAGCCATTGCGGGTGCCACAGCACGCAGGAGAACAGCAGGCCGAACACGGCCATGCACAGATACACGGCCATGCGCCGCAGCCGGGCTGTGTCCGGCGCGCGCCAGAAAAAGCTGAACACCAGCACCAGCGCGTACCCCAAAAAGAACAGGGGAACATCCCCGTGGGCGCCGGGCACTGTGTCAGTGAACAGACGCTCGATCATCAGCTCGTTGAAAAAGCCCATGTCGCCGTCCCGCCCGGCGTACAGCAGGCCGGTGGGCACGGTCAGCCACAGGCTCAGCACGCCGTAGCCCAGCAGGCGGGAAATCCGCTTTTCCCGCAACAGCAGCAGCGGCAAAAACACCAGCAGCGCAAAAAATTTGCACGCCATGGCCACGCCGATCAGAACCGTGAAGGCGGGCAGGCGGCCGTCAAAATACAGGCACAGCGCCCACAGCAGGAAAAACAGGCAAAGGCTGTCGTACTGCCCCATGCAGAACACGCCCACCAGCGTCAGCGGCGACAGAAGAAAGGCCAGCGACGCGTATCCGGCGCGCCCTGCGGGCACTTCCAGGCGAAGCGCCAGGCGCCGCACCATCCACGCGCATCCCAGCGCCGTCAGGCAGGCCAGCAGCTTGGCCCAGTACAGCAAAAACGTGTTGGCTGCCCCGGCCGCGGCGTTCAGGGAAAACAAATGGTAGATGCCGTATACAGGCAGAAGCCATACGCCGAAGGCCAGATACAAAAACACGTTGTAGTGCGCGCCGTTCACATAGTAAAAATCGTTCTGATGGGCCAGTACATTGTCGTAAAACTCCAGCATACGGCCGGAGAACACGTGGTCCAGAAACAGCCAGGAATGATTGGCTGTTTCTACAATATCGGGATGATTGAAAAAAAGATAGCAAAAAACCACGACGGCTCCGCCAAGCAGGATTTCCCAGCGGGCGGGCGCGTCCGCTTTCCAGAACAGGGAAAGACGTTTTCGAATGTCAAAGCTGTGCATATTTCACCGCGATTTCCGCCCCGGCCCGCGCACTGGCGAGCACCGCCTTTTCATAGGCGCCGCGTGCGGCCTCGGAGCTTTGAAGAATCTTTTGCAGCAGAAAGGGTGTGCGCGCGCCGCCGCGGACACCCAGGCGGTCGGCCTCGTCCATGGCCCGGCGCTGGGCCTGCTCATACGCTTGCGGCTCCAGTCGCGCCGCACCGTCCGGCCGGGCGCAGTACAGAAGACCGCCGGACAGCCCCACATCCCATTTGATGCGTGCGGTCCGCGCCAGCTGCAGGGCGCTTTGCGGCGGGTTTTCCAGCGCCGGTCCGTCCTGGGTGAGAAAACCCGGAAACCGGTCCGTGCCGCAGCCCAGCACCGTCACACCCATGGTCTCCAGATATTCCAGCGTCAAAAGCGGGCTGCAACCGCATTTCACGCCGGCGCACACCACCGCCACGGGGGTCTTGCACACTTCCTGCAAATCGGCGCTCACGTCCATGCGGTCGCTTTGGGCGGCCACGCCGCCGATGGCCCCCGCGCTGAACACCCGGATGCCGGCCAGACAGGCCGCGATGATGCTGGCCGCCGCTGTGGCCGCGCCGCTGCCGCCGTTTGCCAGCAGAACCGGCAGGTCCCGCCGGGACGCCTTGCCCGTCTCGCCGGAGCACACGCGCCGCCATTCGCTTTCCGAAAGCCCCACGGTCAAAGCGCCGCCCAGCACCGCCACCGGGGCGGGTACCGCACCCTGCGCACGCACTTCGATTTCCGTTCGGCGTGCCAAGGCCAGCCCTTCTTCTGCGGGAAGGCAGCGGGCGAAATCCGTGGTGGGCAGCGCCAGCACCGGCTGCCCCGTGCTCAGGGCGTGCTCCACCTGGGGCGAGATGTGAAGATAAGGGCGCAGGTCCATACTAACCTCCCCCGGCTCTGGCCGGACAAAATTCAGACAATATCAGCTTCAGTATACTTTCTTTGACCTCAAAAGGCAAGCGGTGTGAATATTCCCGGCGGCGGTGGCCAGACTAGTAGTATCAAATGCGCCGGGCGCGCCCGGCAGGGAGGAAAGATATGAGCAGAAATACAAAAAGCCAGCGCTTCTGGCAGGGCAAGGGCTTTTACCTGGCGCTCGCGCTTGTGGTTGCGGGCGCGGCACTGACCAGCTTCCTTGCCATCAACGGCATGGTGGAGCAGCTGGGATCCAACAGTACGTCACAGCACATCGACGGGGAGGAAGACATATGGATGGCAGATCAAGGCGCAGAGGTGGACCAAAAGCAGGAGAACGTACCCATCGAATCCTCCTCGTCATCACAGCCGCAGAGTGCGTCTTCCTCGCAGCCGGAGCCTTCCGCTTCATCCGCGGCGCCAAGCGCGTCCACGACGCAGCCGGCTGTGCAAGAGCCTTCGTTTACGCAGCCTCTGGATGGCAAGCGCTTGCAGGGCTTCAGCGGTGACGAGCTGGTCTACAACGAAACCATGCAGGACTGGCGCACACACAACGGTCTGGACATCCGCGGCAGCATGAACATGGGGGTGCAGGCCCCTGCCAACGGCACCGTCACCGCGGTTTATGAAGATCCTCAGTGGGGCGGTGTTGTGGAGATAGAATGTCAGGACGTCATGGTGCGCCTGTGCGGACTGGACCGCATCAAATGCAAGGCGGGCGACACGGTGGAGATGGGCAAGACCATCGCACTGCTGGGCGATATTCCGGCCGAGAGCGGCATGGAGTCCCATCTGCATGTGGAGTTCACAAAAGACGGAAAACTGGTGGACCCCGAAAATTATTTCTAAAACGATTCCTCAGAGCCTCCTTTCCCAAAGGAGGCTCTTTTTGCCGGAAATTTTCACAGATGCAAACCGCACGGGCCGGCCGGTTCTCCTTGAAAAAAGAGGGCCGTCATGCTATTATGATACAGTATCTAAATTGGAAGGAAGGACGGTCCCATATGGGCAAATTTCATTTCGTTCCCACGGAAATAGAGGGCGTTTTTATCATCGAGCCCAGCGTGTTCGGCGACGCGCGCGGTTATTTTATGGAAACGTATCAGCAGGAAGAGTTCGCAGCGGCAGGAATTCCCGGCCCCTTTGTGCAGGACAACCAGTCCAAGAGCACCAAGGGCGTGCTGCGCGGTCTGCATTTTCAGAAAGAGCACACCCAGGGCAAACTGGTGCGTGTGGTGTCGGGCGAGGTGTTCGACGTAGCGGTGGACTGCCGCCCCAAATCCAAGACGTTCGGAAAATGGGTGGGCGTGGTCCTGTCCGCGGAAAACAAAAAACAGTTTTATATTCCGCAGGGCTTTGCCCACGGGTTCCTGGTCCTTTCGGACGAGGCGGAATTCACCTATAAGTGCACGGATTATTATGACCCCACCAGTGAGGGCGGCATCCGCTGGGATGACCCGGACATCGGCATTCAGTGGCCCGCAGTGGACTGCGAGGTGAAGCTGTCCGCCAAGGACGGTCTGCACAAGGGCTTTCGCGAGCAGACCTTCGACTATTTTGAAAGGTGGTAACCCGATTGTCCATGTTAAAAGCTTACTGCAAAGACTTTTGGCGCTATCGCTTTCTCTTGCAGAACCTCATCGGCCGGGACTTCAAGCTCAAATACCGCCGCAGCGTGCTGGGCGTTTTGTGGAGCGTTCTGAATCCGCTTTTGATGAACGTGGTCATGGTGGCGGTTTTCTCCAGTATTCTGGATATGCGCGGAGCCGGCATCGAAAACTTTTCCGTCTATCTGATCATCGGTCAGCTGTTGTTCAGCTTTTTCAGCGAAGCCACGTCTTCCTGCATGTCCAGCATGCTGGCAGCGGCGCCGCTGATTAAAAAAGTGTACATTCCCAAATACATCTTCCCGCTGGAAAAGGCGGGCTTCGCGCTGGTGAACTGCCTGTTCAGCTTCATCGCGCTGATCATCGTCATGATCTTTACGGGTGCGCCGCTGCATCCCACGGCGATCCTGGCGGTCTATCCGTTGCTGACGCTGTTTGTGTTCAGCCTGGGCATCGGCCTGATTTTGGCGGCGGCCACGGTGTTTTTCCGTGACATCATGCATCTGTGGGGCGTGTTCATCACGGCGCTGATGTATTTTTCCGCCATCTTTTACGACCCGTTCACCATGGGCGGGTCCGGCGGCGCCATCCTGCAACGCTTCATTGGTTACAACCCCATGTACTGGTATATCACGGCCTTCCGCGCCGCCGTGCTGGACGGCGAGCTGCTCAGCTGGAACATGATCTGGGTGTGCGGCCTGTGCGCCATTCTGGCGCTGGCGGCGGGCCTGTTTGTGTTCCGCAAAGAGCAGGACAAGTTTGTTCTGCATATTTAAAGGAGGCGTTTTGTTAATGAATATGATCGAAGTGAAAAACGTCTCCATGCGCTTCAACATGGCCAAGGAAAAGCACGAGAGCCTGAAGGAGTATTTCCTGGCCGCCGTGCAGGGCAGGCTGCAGTTTGAGGAGTTTTACGCCCTGCGGGACGTGTCTTTTAACGTGGAAAAAGGCGATTTTTACGGCCTGATCGGGTTGAACGGATCGGGCAAATCCACTCTTTTGAAAATCATTTCCGGCGTGTTCAAACCCTCTTCCGGCTCCACAGTGGTGCACGGGACCATCGCTCCGCTGATCGAGCTGGGCGCCGGTTTTGACATGGACCTGACCGCCCGCGAGAACATTTACCTCAACGGCACCGTGCTGGGCATGACGCCCAAATACATCGACTCCAAGTTCGACGAGATCGTGGAGTTCAGCGAGCTGCAGGATTTTCTGGATGTGCCTTTGAAAAACTATTCCTCCGGTATGGTCAGCCGCATTGCGTTTGCCATCGCCACGGTGACAAAACCCGACGTGCTGATCGCGGACGAGATTTTGTCGGTGGGCGACTTTCTGTTCCAGGAAAAATGCGAAAAGCGCATGCGCGAATTGATGAGCGGCGGAACCACGGTCATTCTGGTCAGCCATTCCATCGAGCAGATCGAGCGCATGTGCAACAAGGTGACCTGGCTGGAGAAGGGACGTGTCCGCATGACCGGCGACATGCGCACGGTGTGCGACGCCTACAAGGCTCTGGATCAGGGAGGTGCCACATGAGCGGTCCCGTAAAGGACCCCGCCGAGCGCGACTCGGTGGGCAAGGCGCTGCGCCGCACGGCCAATCCGTCGCATTTTTCCAGCCTGGTGCGGCGCGGAAAACAGTGCTACCGTGAGCGCGGGGCCGAGGCGCTGGGCAGGGAGATCTCCTACCGGGTGGATCTGATGACCAAAGGGGAGAGCTGGCGTTTTCGCGCGGATATTCCCCTGAAGCGGGAACTGCGGGAACAGCAGAAGGCGATTTTTCCGCAAATGCCGCGCATCAGCGTGGTGGTGCCGCTGTACAATACGCCCGAACGCTTTTTCCGGGAGATGGTGGACAGCGTGCGCGCACAGAGCTACCAGAACTGGGAACTGGTGCTGGTGGACGCATCGGATGCGCCCAAGACCCGCCTGGGAAAATTGGTGGCAAAGTATAAGGACGGCCGCATCAATTATTGCCGTTTGGCCAAAAACGAGGGCATTTCCGGCAACACCAACGTAGGCCTGGCTGAGGCCAACGGCGAGTACATCGCGCTGCTGGACCACGACGACGTGCTCAGCCCCAACGCGCTGTATGAGGTGGTGCGTGTCATCAACGAGACGGGCGCCGATTTTGTCTATTCGGATGAGATCGTGCTGGACGCGTCCATGAAAAAGCTGGGCGAGTATCACTTTAAACCGGACTATTCCCCCGATACGCTGCGGGGCTGCAACTACATCACCCATTTGTCCGTGTTCAGCCGTGCGCTGCTGGAGAAAGCCGGCGGCGGAGAGCGGTCCGAGTTCGACGGCGCGCAGGATTACGATTTGATTCTGCGCCTGACGGAGCAGGCCGCCCGGGTGGAGCACATCCCCAAAGTGCTGTATTACTGGCGGGGCCATGCAGGCTCCACCTCCAGCGATATGTCCGCCAAACCCTATGCGGTGGCCGCCGGCGCCGGCGCTGTGCAGGCACAGCTGGACCGTTTGGGCATGGCGGGCCGCGTCACGCCCATTGAAGGCTGCCCCGGTGCTTATCGCACCGAGTATGCGGTCAATGCGTCGGCGCGGGTGTCGGTGCTGATCCCCAACAAGGATCATGTGGAAGATTTGAAGCGCTGTCTGGCGGCGCTGTACAAAAACGCGGGCTGGCAGGACCTGGAGGTCATTGTCATCGAAAACAATTCCACCGATCCGGCCACCATGGAGTTCTACAAAGGGGCCGCGCGGCTTCCGGGCCTTCGCTTTTTGCAGTACAACGGCCCGTTCAACTTCTCGGCGATCAACAATGCAGGCGCGCAGTTTGCCACCGGCGACTATCTGCTGCTGCTGAACAACGACGTGGAGATGGAAACGCCGGGCTTTGTGCGGGAGATGCTCAGCTATGCCCAGCGGCCGGATGTGGGCGCGGTGGGCGCCAAGCTGTTCTATCCCGACGGCACCATCCAGCATGCGGGCGTGTTCATCGGTCTGGGGGGCAGTGCGGGCCACAACCACAAGGGCCATCCCCGGGATTCTGCGGGCGACATGTACCGGCTGGCCACCACGCAGAACTTCTGCGCGGTCACCGGCGCGTGTCTGATGGTGAAAAAAAGCCTGTATCAGGCCGTGGGAGGCCTGGATGAGGCAAACTTTGCCGTGGCCTACAACGACGTGGACTTCTGCCTGAAGCTGCGGGCCAAGGGGTATCTGAATGTGATGACGCCCTTTGCGGCTGCCGTTCACCACGAGTCCAAGAGCCGCGGGGACGACACCCATTGCGGCGGAGAGCGCCAGGCCCGCTACGAGGCGGAAAAGGCGCGCTTTGTGCAGAAATACGCGGCGCTGATGGAGCGGGGCGATCCTTACTACAATCCTCACTTCACACTGCTTTATGAAAATTACGGTTACAAATGATCAAAACGGGCAGAGCCATTCTGCCCGTTTTGCCGAACGGAGGGCGGTTTTATGAATTTGCGCCTGAAACGGCTGCGGGAACTGGCAGCCTTTTTCTTTCAGTCGGTGCGCCAGGAGGGGCTCAGCTCCACGCTGCACCGGGCGGCAGGCTTTTTCAAGCGCCGCATGAAAAGTAAAAAAGGGCGGTTCCTGCCACCGCCCGAGGTGCTGGAGGCACAGCGCGCAGCCGAGACGTCGGACTGGCCGGTCATCAGCATTCTGGTGCCGGTGTACAACACACCCATGCACTTTTTAAAACAGATGGTGGAGAGCGTGCAGGCGCAGACCTGCAAGAACTGGGAACTGTGCGTGGCCGATGCGTCGGACCCGGAGCATGCGGCCGTGGGCGAGTATTTGAAAGCCCAGCCGGGTGTGAAGTATGTGCGGGTGGAAAACAAGGGCATTTCGGCCAACACCAATGCCGCGGCGGCTCTGGCGCAGGGCGAGTATCTCGGCCTGCTGGATCACGATGACGTGCTGGCGCCCCATGCGGTGTACTGGATGGCGAAAACCGCTCATGAGACGGGGGCGGACTTTCTGTACAGTGACGAGGCACTGTTTGAAACCGACGTACAGCGCCCGCTGACCGGCCATTTTAAACCCGATTTTGCACCGGACTATCTCAATTGCTGCAACTATATCTGCCATTTTTCGGTTTTCCGCAAGTCGCTGTTTCAGGAAGTGGGCGGGCTGGACCCGGCCTGTGACGGAAGCCAGGACCACGACCTGTTTTTGAAGCTGTCCGAAAAGACCGTGCCCGTGCACATTCCCAAAGTGCTGTATTACTGGCGGGTGCACGCGGCCTCCACTTCGGCGGGCACGGCGGCAAAGCCCTATGTGGCGCAGGCGGCCAAACGGGCCATTGCGGCGCATCTCAAACGCATCGGCGCGCGGGGCACCGTCACCGACGGGCTGTTCCCCAGCACGTATAAGGTGGAGTACGACATTCCCGGCAGTCCGCTGGTGTCCATTCTCATTCCCAACAAGGACCATGTGGAGGATTTGGACAAGGCGCTGCGCTCGATTTATGAAAAGACCGATTACACGCATTTTGAAGTGCTGGTCATCGAGAACAATTCCACGGACGAGGCCACGTTCGAGTATTACAAAACCATCCGGCGCAAATACCGCGGCTGCCGTGTGGTGGGATACACGGGACCTTTCAATTTTTCGGCCATCAACAACTTCGGGCGCAAAGTGGCCCGGGGCGAGTATCTGCTTCTGCTGAACAACGACGTGGAGGTCATCGACGGCTGCTGGCTGCGGGAGATGCTCAGCCTGGCGGTGCAGCCCGGCGTGGGCATTGTGGGCGCCAAGCTCTATTACCCGGACAATACGGTGCAGCACGGCGGCGTGATTGTGGGACTGGGCGGTTATGCGGGCCACAGCCACAAATACGCCCGGCGGGACAGCTCGGGCTACATGTTCCGTCTGTCCACGGTGCAGGACCTCTCTGCGGTCACAGCAGCCTGCCTGTTGTGCAAGGCTTCGGTGTACGACGAAGTGAACGGCCTGGACGAGGCGTTTACCGTGGCATACAACGACGTGGATTTCTGCCTGCGCGTGCGGGACAAAGGTTACCGCATTCTGTATACTCCCTATGCGCAGCTGTATCATCATGAATCCAAAAGCCGCGGCCTGGACACCAAGGGCCCGGCCAAGGAGCGCTTTGACAAAGAGAAGGAGCGCATGGCGCAGCGCTACGGCGCAAGCCTGACCAAAGACCCATATTACAATCCCAATCTGACATTGGACCGGGAAGATTTTTCCGAGAGCGACGTGCTCCCGCAGGAGACCGCGTGAGCGCCGCGCAGCAGAAGACGGCTTTGCGCCGCCGCATGAAGGCGCTGGCCGCCTCGCTGGACCCGGCGTACAATGCGGCTGCCTCCCGGCGCATCTGCCGCGCCTTGATACAGCAGCCGGCCTATCAACGGGCCGGGACGGTGTTCTGCTTTGTGGGAACGGCCCGGGAGATCGATACGCGGCCTTTTCTGGAGCAGGTCCTGCGGGACGGAAAACGCCTGTGCGTGCCTTTGTGCACCGGTAAAGGCGTGATGGAGGCCCGACAGATCGATTCGCTGGACGTGCTGCGTCCCGGCGCTCTGGACATTTTGGAACCGCCTGCTTCTTCGCTGCGGGTGGCGCCGGAGCAGATCGATTTTTGTGTTGTCCCTTGTCTGTGCGCGACGGCCGACGGAGCGCGGCTGGGTTACGGCGGCGGATATTACGACCGCTTTTTGCCGGGGCTCGGCGCCCATGCGCAGCAGGTGCTGGTGTGCCGCTCCCGCATGCTTGTGCCGGAGATGCCGCAGGAAGGGCACGACGTGTGCTTTTCCTGTGTGATCACGGAAGCATCCGATTGAAAAAAGGCGGGGGGGGGGGGGGGGGGGGGGGGGGGGGG